>URMR01000149.1 GCA_900548935.1 uncultured Collinsella sp. | reverse complement strand
AGGAAAGCACTTAATGTGCTTTCCGTCTTGCGCAGGACTGTAGAGCAGCAAACTTAACCCCGCCCTCAGCCCCGGAAACCCTCCCGGATGGCCCCAAAAATTTTTTCAAAAAAGTTGTTGCGCGCCGGACAGACTTCTGTGTATACTAATCCCCGCAGCGCACGCGAGCGGAAACAAACGCGAACGACTGCCTGGGGAGTTAGCTCAGTTTGGTTAGAGCGCCGGCCTGTCACGTCGGAGGTCGCGGGTTCGAGCCCCGTACTTCCCGCCAACGCAATTAAAGCCACGTCTTCGGACGTGGCTTTTTGCGTTTAATAGGCCATCGATCTTACGCGCCCCTTTATCAAAATCACCGCATTTGCAACGAGCGAGCCAGCCTCTACTGATATATTCGTTCAAACAGGGGGTTTGTTGCGCAACATCTGTTCAATGAAGCAGGGGGTTAGGCTATACTAAATTTCACTGTAGGCCGTACCTGATTCATCCAGTTTTCAAGTGCGGCATTCAGTGGACACCCAATTTATAATTTGGTTGTTCAGGCGGTCATTTGGCGTCTCGACACAAGCTCGGCCCCGGAGCTCGTTCGAGCTGTTCGTATTCCTTGAAAGGGGAAACATGGACATATCGAGGAAGACTGATTATGCCCTTCGCATGCTTGCGATGCTTGCCGAGGAGCCGGAGCGGTTGCTTTCTGTTCGCACTGCTGCCGAAGAGGTCAATGTTCCGTATTCGTTTGCCCGTTCGATCCAACACGGCTTGGTTCAGGCCGGCATTGTGGAGAGCCTGCGTGGTGTTCATGGCGGCATGCGCCTTAAGGTGAGCCCCGACGATGTCACGATCCGTCAGGTTGTAGAGGCCGTTCAGGGTCCCATGGTTATGAACGACTGCACCGCGCCCGATGGTGACTGTGCGCGCATGGGCACGTGCTGCTATCATCCCCTGTGGGCCGGAGCCCAGGCGCTGATGCGCGACTATCTCGATTCCGTTTCGCTCGGCGATATCGTCGCCCATCGCCAGTTCCCGGCTGTCGATCCCAAGTTCGCCGATCGCGATGCGTTTCCCGAGTACGCCGCCTGCGCGTACGCTTGCCGGGAGGAATAGCGCCGCATAAGGAGCATTACCATGATTCAGGACCCCTTTCGTTCGATGATTCGTTCGGAAGGGATTCTGCGTTATCGCGACCTTCCGTGGCGCCGAACGCGCGACCCGTATATCATCTGGCTCTCCGAGGTCATGCTGCAGCAGACACAGGTGCCGCGCGTGGAGGCGCGCATGCCGGCGTGGCTCGATCGCTTTCCGACTGTCCAGGCTCTCGCCCAGGCTGCCCCTTCCGATGTCTTGGATGCGTGGCAGGGGATGGGCTATAATCGCCGCGCCTTGGCGCTTCACAGGGCTGCACAGTGCGTTGTAGAGGACTGGGATGGGGAGTTTCCGCGCGAGACGCACGATCTGGTCGCGCTGCCCGGCATTGGCCCGGCAACGGCGCAGGGCATCCGTTCGTTTGCATTCGATCTTCCGGGCGTGTATCTGGAGACCAATGTGCGCACGGTCTTTTTGCATCATTTCTTTCCCGATGTGCCGGCCGTTCCCGATCGCGAGCTGGTGCCGCTGATTCAAGCCGCCTGTCCGGCGGCCCCTGGTGCGGTGGCGGATGAGATTGCGCCCTTTGCCGCGCCTCAAGACGATGCCGACACGCCGCGCGCGTGGTATTACGCGTTGCTGGATTACGGCGCGTATCTTAAAAAGACGCTGCCCAATCCGTCCAGGCGATCGGCGAACTATAGTCGGCAGTCCAAGTTTGAGGGCTCGCGTCGCCAAAAGCGCGCCCACATTGTGCGCATGCTGCTGGCAGCGCGCGATGGACAGCCGGCAGGCATTACGCTCGATGAAGCCGTTGCAGGCGTTAACGAGATGGAGACGGCAGCGGGCCGAGAGCCGGTCGAGCGCGAGCTGGTCGCAAGCATTCTTGCCGATTTGGAGCGCGAAGGCTTTTGCCGCTCCGAGGGTGATCGTTGGTTGAGTGTGTAGCCCGCTCAAATCTGAAGAACAGGATTGTAAGGTTTAGATTCTCGGCATGAGGGCATCCTAAAGACAAGGTCGCTCAAAGCCTATGGGCGGCACGTGTTGAAGGGAAGTACACCTATGGATTTTGAGAATTCCCAAACCAAGAAGAACCTCGAGACCGCTTTTGCCGGTGAGTCCCAGGCACACACCAAGTATCGCTACTATGCATCCAAGGCCAAAAAGGACGGCTACGTTCAGATCTCGAATATCTTTGCCGAGACGGCGGGCAACGAGTCCGAGCATGCCAAGCTGTGGTTTAAGTATCTGCACGACGGCGCCGTTCCGGGCACTCTGGACAACCTGCGTGACGCCGCCGCGGGCGAGAACTATGAGTGGACCACGATGTATGACGAGTTTGCCAAGACCGCCGAGGAGGAGGGCTTTGCCGAGATCGCCGAGAAGTTCCGTGGCGTCGGTGCCGTGGAGAAGGCTCACGAGGAGCGCTACAACAAGCTCGTCGAGCGCATTGAATCGGGCGAGGTGTTTGAGCGCGAGGGCGTAAAGGTGTGGAAGTGCCTGAACTGCGGGCACCTGCATGTTGGTGCCGAGGCACCCGAGGTGTGCCCGGTGTGCAACCACCCGAAGGCGTACTTTGAGGAGCAGGTGGTGAACTACTAGCGCGTGGCGCTGGCTGCTGCGGAGCGCAGGGCGGGAGGCCGGATTGCCTTCCCTCCCCGCTCACGGCTTCGCAGGGTCGCGTTGAGGGAAGGTAGTCCGGCCCTTCCGGCCCGCTTCGGATCGTCACGTGCTCGTTACTGAAAAGCTGATTAGAAGTTTGTGTGCCGCCCCTTTTGGGGCGGCACGTTTTTGTAGGGGGACTGGTTGGGACGGCACCGTTCATGGGTGGGGTACACTGGGTAGCGGCTTTTAGTTTATCTACTACCTGATGAGGTGTTTTTTTATGGGTAAGAAGTCTCGGGCTCGCGTTGCTGCGGCGGGAACTCGCAAGGATCCTGGCCGTCGGGTTGCCGGGGGCAAAAAGGCCGATCGTGCCGAGAAGGACAAGAAGGTTGGGACACATGCTCATCCTGCGTGGGCGCCTCATTTGAATTCGGCGAGTGAGGACCTGACTGCCAAGCTGTTTACGATGGTCGAGGTTATTTTGGGCGTGGTGCCTGTGGTGGTCATTGGCCTGTTCTTGGCCTCTAAGGATGCCACGAGCGTGGATAAGCTCACCGATGTCTTTTCTCAGGACCCCTCGATGGTGGTTACGTTTATCTCTGCGTGCCTGCAGCCGTTTGTGGCGTACATGCTGTACATGATTTATCGCAAATACTGCGAGGGCGATGCGGGCTTTGCCGCCGGAAACCTGATTGGCCTTTTGTGCTCCGAGATCTTGCTGCTCAATATTCCCGGCGTCATCGGCATGGGCATCTTGTTGTGGCGTGTTTGGCGCAACGTTGCCCCGCACTTTGAGAGCTGGATGTTTGAGCGCCGTTTTACGGGCGTGGTGGCCGACATCGCGGGCTCGCTCGTGATTCTAGCCTTGGCGTTTATGTGCGCCACCGCCGCTCGAGGTCTCGCGGGCATGTAGTCTGTCCTCACCGACCACGGAGCGCAGGGCGGGGAAACCTTTCCCTCTCGCTCACGGCTTCGCAGGGTCGCGCGAGGCAAAGGTTTCCCCGCCCTGCGCTCCGGCGTTGAGTCGTCGCATGCTCGTTACAGAAAAGCTGATAATAAGTTTGTGTGCCGCCCCTTTGGGGCGGCACTTTTTGTGTGGGGTCCCTGTCTTCACAATTTCCGTCAAGCTTTTGGTTGGGTTTTGGTCGGTTGGCGTAAGGGCGGAAGGGCAAAAGATCGCCGGCGAAAAAAGCTCAAAGAAAGTGCTGGTAGGGGAGTTGTTGAGCTTTTTGACAGTTTTCTGACAAAAGAATCTTTGCGGCTATTGCCGCGGATTTCGTTGCCGCAGCCGCGATGGTGCGGGATGCTGAGCGTAAGCGTCGAGTGCTCCGATTGAGGAGGCCAGCATGGACCTGTTTCTTGAGACACCGCAGCAACAAGCCGAGCGCATGTTGCGCCAACAGCAACGGCTTATCGAGATGCAAATGCAAGGGGTGGCCGGTCAACCTCCTGCGCAAAACGCCGCACCCGCGGTATCGTCTGCGGGTGAGGTGGACCCAGGAGCCTATTCCGTACAGCAAGATTCATATGCGCAGGAGCTTGCGTTCGACAAGCGTCGTGCGCGTCGCCGCCGCTGGGTCCAGCGCCTGCGTACGCTGGCGATGATCGTGCTGATCCCGTTGGGGCTCGCGGCAATCTTCTTGGCCTCATATGCCCTCACGTGCATTCTCAACGGCGCCTCGCCCAGCGAGGTGCTTGAGCACTTGGCAGCTCCCGGTCAGCGCCTAGGCGATGTCGTAACAACCATCCGCGCCGGCTGGGAGACTTAGCGTTTTGATGTCTGTGGTCCAAATCCATTTGCCCGATTGCCGTGAAGCGCCCGGTGCGTGTGGCGGGGTAAGATTGATCGCGGTTTTGATTGATGATCGATTGGGTTTGTTGGGCGGAGACTATGTCTGCTATTGATATCGTGCTTGTTGTGATCGCCTTGGTGGCGGTGGGGGTTGCTGTGGCTTGTGCCCTGCAGCTCAAGGGCCTTCGCGCCGAGCTGCGGGAGCGCGGCGATAGCGGGGCAGAGATGCTGGCTGCGCTCGAGCAGGCCAACAACGCGCTCGACACCCTCAACGTCGCGTT
>URMR01000148.1 GCA_900548935.1 uncultured Collinsella sp. | reverse complement strand
CCGCCCACGAACCAGGCCTCAAGACCGGCTGCCTCAAGCGCATATAGCACACGCAGGGAGGCGTCTGAGGGCTGCGTACCGTTGAGCGAAACATTGCACATACCTATGGCCTCCTACGCCTGCAAGCGTTAATCGATGGTTCTCAAGAAGTCTAACAAGAAACGGGCATGTGCGCACATGCAATCGTATCGTCGATTCGAACGAACGAGACAACAGACAGCTCAGGCGGCCAGAACGCAAAAACACCCGCCTTGGGAATCCAAAGCGGGTGTTCGGCAACGATGTATCGATGCGGCTAGCAGACCTGGCGAACCTCAATGTGCTTCTTATATTCGTCCACCTTGGCAAAATCGCCCAGACCGGGGCACTCGACCACGTTGGCGCCGGTGGCCATCGAAAGACGCAAGGCATCCTCGACGCGCTCGGGGGCGTCGTGCCACACGGACAAGAAGGCAGCGAGCGAGGAATCGCCGGCGCACACCGTCGACAGCAGCTTGACGTCGAAGGTGCGGTTGGCAAACCAGATATGCTCGCCGTTGGAGAAGTACGCGCCGTCGCCACCAAGGGTCAGCAGCACGTTCTTAGCGCCCTTGGCGTGCAGCTCGGCCATCGCGCCCTTGACGGACTCGTCGTCGCCACCGCTCACCTTGATGCCAAAGATGTCGAGCAGCTCGTCATCATTGGGCTTGATCAGCAGCGGCTCCATGGCAATGAGGTCTGCCAGCTGATGGCTCGAGATATCAAGCACGAACTCGGCACCCTTTGCCTTAACGCGGCGAAGTACCTCGGCCAGGAAACCCTCGGAGGTGTTGGGGGGCAGCGAGCCACTAATGACCAGGCAGGTCATGTCGTCGAGCGAATCGATGAGCTCAAACATCTCCTGCTCGTTGGCCTCGTTGATGGCGGCACCGGCGTTGACCATGTTGTACTCGGTGTCGGGGCCGGCGTTGAGGAACACGTTGACGCGCGTGATGCCGTCGGTCCACACGGGCTTGACGGGCACTCCCAGGGCCTCGGCGCCCTTGACGATAAACTCGCCCGAGAAACCGGCAAAAAAGCCCAGGATCGTGGTGTCGACACCGTAGTGATCGAGGGTGAACGAGACGTTGAGACCCTTGCCGTTGGGCGTGTAGACCGCGTCGCGCGTGCGGGTTACGGTATTGGCGGAAAGACCGTCGCAGGCAATGTTATAGTCGATGGCGGGATTTGCAGTGAGTGTGTAAATCATGAATGTTCCTTTCACAAGGCAACGTGTTGATGAAAGTATATTCCACGCCAGGTGAAAAGGCTATAGCAACTCGGTGAACGGTGTAGAACGCGTGCAGGGCGGCAGAAAAGCGGCAAAGCGCGGCAAAAAATCAGGGGGCTTGCCCTGACCTCTTTTGCAATTAACAAAAATGGCGCCCCGGCCAAAGCCGAGGCGCCATAGAACCACGAATATGTCGTGTTTCGCTTACTTGCGATCGAGCTTGCGGACAGCAACGCGCTTGCTGTACTCATCGACGTGACCGAAGTCGCCAATGCCCACGGACTCGGCAACGTTGGCGCCGGTGGCCATAGCGAGCTTCATGGCCTCCTCGACGTTGTCGCGATCCCTGTACCACTTGTGCAGGAACGCGGCGAGGGTGCAGTCGCCGGCGCAGACGGAAGAGACCAGCTTGATGTTGAACTCACGCTTGGCGTACCAGATGTCCTCGCCGTTGGAGAAATAAGCATCGCCGCGGCTACCACGGGTGAGCAGCACGTTCTGAACGCCAGCGTCGTGAGCCATCTTCATGGCGACGCGAACCTCGTCGTCGGTGTCGACCGGCACGCCGAAGATGGCCTTCATCTCGTGATGGTTCGGCTTGATGAGCAGCGGCTTCTTGTGAGCGAGCTCCTTGAGCTTGTCGGAGGACAGGTCCAAGACGACGTCGGCGCCACGAGCCTGAGCGTGCTCCATGACCTGAGCCAGGAAGTCAGGCGTAGCTTTGGGAGGCACGGAGCCGGAGACGATCAGGCACTCAAGGTCGCCCGCGGTGTCCAGGATGTTGTAGAGCTCCTCCTGGTGCTGCGGCGTAATCGGTGCGCCGGGGTTCAGGATGCCGTACTCGTGCTGGCCATCGTTGACGTAGGTGTTAATGCGCGTGATACCGTCGGTCCAGACCGGGCGGCAGAGGCAACCCAGGTTCATGACCTCCTCGACGATGAACTTGCCCGTGAAGCCAGCGAAGAAGCCGAGCGCGACGGTGTCGACACCCATCTTCTTAAAGGCGAAGGACACGTCGAGGCCCTTGCCGTTAGCCGTGTAGCTGGCCGAGCCGGTGCGGACGTTCTCGTCGGGCTCGAGCGGAGAGCTCGAAACCGTCATGTCGACAGCCGGGTTAGCGGTTAGCGTGTAGAACATTTACAGTACCCCCTGTATATGTGAGGGCCGCGTGGCCGGCCTATTCCAACCACGCGGTTACCTCTGATACCAAATTAGCGAGCTGCGGACTCGAGCAGTGCCTTGACCTCGGCGGCGGTGTTGCAGGCGAGCGCCTTCTCGGCGAGCTCGTCGCACTCGGCCTTGGTCCACTGGCTGATGGTCTTGCGGGCGCGCAGGATCGACGGAGCGCTCATCGAGAACTCCTCCAGGCCCCAGCTGATCAGCAGCGGCTCAAGCAGCGGATCGGCAGCGGCCTCACCGCACATACCGACCATAATGCCAGCCTTCACGCCGCTCTCGATGATGTTCTTGAGCGAGCGGAGCACGGCGGGATAGTACACCTGGTACAGGTTGGAGATGGTGTCGTTGCCACGGTCGGCGCACATGGTGTAGCCGATGAGGTCGTTGGTGCCGATGGAGAAGAAGTCGGCGACCTCGGCCAGACGGTCTGCGAGCAGCGAAGCGGCGGGCGTCTCGACCATGATGCCGACCTCAATGTTCTCGTTGAACTTGCGACCCTCTTCGATCAGCTCGGCCTTGCACTGCTCGACGAGTTCCTTGACAGCCAAAACCTCCTCGACGCAGGTGACGAGCGGGATCATGATCTTGACATCGCCGAAGGCGCTGGCGCGCAGCAGGGCGCGAAGCTGGACCTTGTACTGGTCGGGATTGGCCAAGCAGTAACGCACGGCGCGGAAGCCCATGAAGGGGTTATCTTCCTTGACCATGTGCAGATACGGAATCTCCTTGTCGCCACCCACATCGAGCGTACGGATGATGACCGGAGCGCCCTTAAGCGCACTGGCAACCTTGCGATAGGCGTTGAACTGCTCCTCCTCGGAAGGAAGCTCGGCGGAGTCCATGAATAGGAACTCGGAGCGGAACAGGCCAATGGCCTCGGCGTCGTGATCGAGTGCGTTAGGCACGTCATCGGGGTTACCGATGTTGCAGGCGATGATCTTCTTGATGCCATCGGCAGTCACGGACGGCTTGCCGCGGAAGGCCTCGAGGGCTGCCTTCTCGGCAGCGAAGGCCTCGGCCTTGGCGGTGTAGGCGGCGAGCGTCTCCTCGTCGGGATCGGCCTCGACGATGCCCTTGCCACCGTCGACGACAACGGTCATGCCGTTGCGCAGCGCGGTGCAGCTGTTGGAAACCGAAAGGACAGCCGGGATCTCGAGGGCACGCGCGATGATCGCGGAGTGCGACGTGCGGCCACCGGTCTCGGTGACGATACCGGCAACGTGGGCCTTATCGATCGTGGCGGTCATGGACGGCGTAAGGTCGTGCACGACAACGACGGTGTTCTCGGGCAGGACGGAGAGGTCGACGACCTCCTTGCCCAGCAGCTCAGCCAGAATACCGGTGCGGATGTCGGCGATGTCGGCCGCACGCAGACGGAACATCTCGTCGTCCATGGACAGGAACATGTTCTCGAACATGGTCGAGGTGTCCATGAGCGCCTGCTCGGCGCAGGTACCGCCGTCAATGGCGGCGTTGATGGCGTCCGTCATGCCCGGGTCCTGAGCCAGGACAATGTGTCCGCTCATGATCTCGGCCTCGGCCTCGCCCACCGTCTCCTTCATGTGATCGGCCTGAGCCTGGGTCTTCTCGCAGAAGACCGAAAGAGCGGACTGATAGCGCTCCTTCTCTGCTGCCGAATCAGCAACCTCGTGCGGCTCAAACGTCAAGTCGGGATCGACGGCGACCATGACGGTGCCGATACCGATGCCCTCGGAAGCGTTGACTCCCTGATACATTCCCATTCCTCTCTCCGTGTCATGTGATAAAGCGTTTTGCCATATCCATGACAAAAGAGCGCAGCTACCTTAGAACAGGTCACTGCGCCCCCAAATATGAACTTAGTTGTTCAACATGCGACCCGTTTGAGTTCTACTCGCCAAGACCGCTCTTGATGAGCTCGATGGCAGCGGCCAGAGCCTCGGCCTCGTCAGCGCCGTCGCACTTGACCTCGACCTCGGTGCCGCAGGGGATACCAGCAGCCATGAGGGCCATCGGGGACTTGCCGTTGACCTCCTTCTCGGGGGTGACGACCGTCACGTCGCAGGCGTACTTGCCCATGGTGGAGGCGAAGAGGCCAGCCGGACGCATGTGAAGACCCTGAGGATTAACGAGGGTAGCCTTCTCAGAAACCATAGTTGACTCCTTTTTGTGTTTAACCCCTGTCATGCATGTGGCAGGAGTCAGATTCACGACGTTGTTTATATTAACTCACATCAAACGGTTTTTCATTATGTTTCAGACGAATTATTGGACAGATGTGTTTGTCGTCCGCTTGCTCGCCGGGCGGGGCGATTAAGTTTGCTGCTCTACAGTCCTGCGCAAGACGGAAAGCACATTAAGTGCTTTC
>URMR01000147.1 GCA_900548935.1 uncultured Collinsella sp. | reverse complement strand
CCCGCCACTGGGAGCCCAGCCGCAAGCGCACCGTGGTCATGCGTGTGAAGGAAACGGCCGACGACTATCGCCTGTTCCCCGACCCCGATCTGGCGCCGTTCGATCTGGACGACGAGTTCATCGACCGTTGCCGTGGCGAGATCCCCGAGCTGCCCGATGCCAAGCGCGCCCGTTTTGAGGCCGACTTTGGCATTAAGGCGGCCGATGCTGAGCAGATCGCCGGCGACCCGGAGTTTGCCGAGTTCTTTGAGGCCGCCGCTGCCGGAATGGCTGGCAAGGAGGCCCAGACGGTCGCGAACCTGCTGGTGAACGAGATGATCGCCTATCTTAAGGGTGCGGGCGTCACGCTGGCCGAGTCTGGTATTGCACCAGCTCAGGTGGCAGCCCTTGCTAAGCTGCTGGCGACCGATGCCATCAGCTCCAACCAGGCGCACGAGGTCTTTGAGGCCATGGCCCAGACCGGCGACGACCCCAACAAGATTGTCGACGAGTGCGGTATGCGTCAGGTAAGCGATGCCGGCGCGCTGCAACCGATCGTGGACGAGGTGCTGGCAAACTGTGCCGATCAGGCGCAGCAGTATCGTGACGGCAACCAGAAGGTCATCGGCTTTTTGGTGGGCCAGTGCATGAAGGCGAGCCGCGGCAAGGGCAACCCGAAACTCTTCAACGAGTTGCTGAGAACGTCGCTCTCGTAGCTGCGAGGCCGGGGAAGCCCCGAGTCGCCGGGGTATTTCCTCCAAATTTCAAACAGTCCTATGCAAGACGAAGGCCACATTTAGTGGCCTTCTTTGCATGCGGAACTCATTTGGAGCAAACACCCCGGCGACTCGGGGCTTCCCCGGCCAGACGACTCGGCCGTTCGGGTCAGGTAGGCTGAATGGAATTTGGTGAATGAGGGCGCCGATGGCGCCCTCATTCTTTATGGATGTTGAAAACGAAGGTGAATACTTTTCTGCGAAGTGAACGACCTATTTTGGACCCCTGAAACATCAACACTTTTCTGGCTCGGTTTCCAAAATAGGTCGTTCACTTCGCAGAAAAGTATTAGACCTCGATTCGTTGGGCCGGGGGAGAGCCTTTCTTGGATGCCGGAGATGTACATCGCGGCGGGCGGATCGCCAGAAGCCGGCTGCTCCGCATCTTAAGATTTCCAAAAAGTTAACCTTTGTTGACCTCAATAGTTAGATAAACTAAACTATTTTCCAAAAGTGTGCTCGAGCAAACTTGTTTACTCGGGTGCTGAGGCACCGTGCCGCGTCCAATGCGGCAAAAGGGAGAGACATCATGAAGAAGTCGACGTTCAATACCCTGCTTGTCGGTGGCGGTTTTCTGCTTGGCACGGCCGGCATCAAGCTGCTTACCAGCGCTCCGGTCAAGAATGCCTGCGTGCAGGGTATCGCGTGCGGCATGCGCATCAAGAACGGCTACCAGGACATGGTCGAGCAGGCCAAGGCTAATGTCGATGACATGGTTGCCGAGGCTGCCTACATCACCCAGAGCGAGGCCGCTGCTGATGAGGCAGCCGAGTAACGCTCCCAGGCACAAACTATGAGATTCTCGATTATTAGCGAGATCCCCGGCAGGACCCGTCTTCAATTGGCGGGTCCTGTGCCAGAGAGCGATCTCGATGCACTTCTTAAGCTCAGCGGCGATATCGACGGCGTGCGCAAAGTGCGCGTGTATGGCCGCATTGGCCAGATGGCGCTCGAATATGACGAGCAGTGTCGTGCGGGCGTACTCGACGCCCTGGGTGCGCTCGATGCCCAGGCCATTGCCGACGCAAAGACGGGTTACGTGATGCAGCTTGAGCCGCGCAAGCACAAGCTCGTCATGGATCTTGCCACACTTATCGGCGCCCACTACGCGCGCCGCTGGTTCTTGCCGACGCCTCTGCGTGCGGTGTTTGTCGTGGCCGGTTACATGGCATTTTTGCGCGCCGCTCTCCACGAGCTCGCACAACCGCGCCTGACCGTCCCCGTGCTCGACGCCTCGGCCATCGGCATCTCGTTCGTCAAGCGCGACGTCGACACCGCGGGTCAGACGATGTTCCTGCTCAACGTGGGCGAGCTGCTCGAGGACTACACACGCGCCATGAGCGAAAACGAGCTCATCAACTCGCTGCTCGACGTGCCTGATAAGGCACAAAAAGTGGTCGGCGACACTGAGGTGAGCGTTGCCGCCACCGAGCTTGAGCCCGGCGACTTGGTCGCCGTGCGCACCGGCATGTCCATCTGCATTGACGGTGTGGTCGAACAGGGGAGCGCCATGGTCAACCAGGCGACCCTGACCGGCGAGCCGCTTGCCGTCGAGCGCAGCGCAGGCGACGACGTGTTCGCCGGCACCGTCGTGGAAGACGGCAGCATCTTGGTGCGTGTGCGCGCCAATACGGCGCAAACCAAACTGCGCTCAATCGTCTCGCTCGTGCAGACGGCCGACTCGCTCAAGTCCGAGGGTCAGTCGCACATGGAGGACCTCGCCAACAAGATCGTCCCGTGGAACTTCCTGCTTGCGGGTCTGGTCGCGCTCACCACGCGCAGCCTCATCAAGACCTCGGCGGCGTTGATGGTCGACTACTCGTGCGCACTCAAGCTCACGGGTTCCGTTGCCGTCATGACCGCTATGAGCGATGCCGCCAAGATGGGCGTCATGGTCAAGGGCGCGAAGTACTTTGAGTCGTTTGCCAAGGCCGACACTATTGTGTTTGATAAGACCGGCACGCTCACCGAGGCGCAGCCGCGTCTTGCCTGCGTGCTCACCACCGATGGCTGGAGCGAGGACGAGATTCTGCGCCTTTCCGCTTGCTTGGAGGAGCATTTCCCGCATCCGGTGGCACGCGCCGTGGTCAATGCGGCACGCGAGCGCGAGCTCGAGCACCGCGAACGCCATGCCGCCGTCGAGTACATCGTGGCGCACGGCATCGCTTCGTCCATTGAAGGGCGTCGCGCCATCATCGGTTCCGCACACTTTGTATTTGAGGACGAGGGTGCGCAGCTTGAGTCCGACATCAAGGAGCAAATCGACCTCAAGATGCAGGGCCTGTCGCCGCTGTATCTGGCGGTCGATGGCAAGGTCGTCGGCGTGCTCGGTATCGAGGATCCGCTCAAGCCCGGGGTCCGTGAGGCTATCGCCGACCTGCATGCGCTGGGCGTCAAGCATGTCGTTATGCTCACGGGCGATTCGGAACGCACAGCCGAGCGCATTGCGCGAGAGGCGGGGGTCGACGAGTTTAAGGCCGAGCTGCTGCCCGAGGACAAGTACGCCTATGTGGAGCGCATTAAGAGCGAGGGGCGCCACGTTGCCATGGTGGGCGACGGCGTCAACGATTCGCCAGCGCTCGGTTTGGCCGATGTGGGTCTGGCCATGGGCGGCGGAAGCGACATCGCCAAGGAGGTTGCCGATATCATCCTGACCGATACGGATCTCGCTGCGATCGTGCGCCTGCGCCGCATGAGCCAGGGCCTCGTTGATCGTCTGACGAGCTCCTACTCTAAGGTGATGCTCACCAACTCAGCGCTCTTGGCACTGGGTATTACCGGCGCGATTACCCCGCAGACGTCGTCGCTGTTGCACAACGGCTCGACGATTGCGTACAGCTTGGACAACGCGAAAGCGTATCTGCGTTAGGGTTTTCGATTGAGCTTATGGCCTGCACCCGGGCGGTACCGCAGCCGCCAGGGTGCAGGCCTTTTTAGGCAAGTGCAGCTTTGATGGCAGGGGCTTCGGTGAGCTGCTCGGCTGCCTTTTCGTCTGAGCTGTCGAGTGCTGCCAGACTGCGGTAGACCCACTCGTTGACCAGGGTGTTCTTGACGCCTGCGGTCTGCATAAGGGCGCCTACCTCGCGGATTGCTGCGAACAGATCGGCTTTGGGACCCGCGAGCTCGACCTCGATGCCGTGGTAGGCGGACACGCCGCGGTTCTCACTCACGTGGTCGATAAGGCCCTCGACGGTCTCAAGCTGCTGGGCGAGAGCCGCATCATCGTCAGCGTTCAGCGCGACGAGTGCGTTCGATACCGTGAGGGCGGGATGTCCGCAGGGGACAAAGCCCTCGATGACGTCCATAGCTTCGGTAATGGTTGAGCCCAGGCCTACGAGGGCATTGACGAGTTGCTGCTTGGTATCCATAACGGTCCTTTCGACGGGTCAGTTGTGCTTGGCGAAAATATACGTGACGAGATCGGTAGCAAAAGTGCGAAGTGCAGCGCACATTGGGGTCTTCACAGCTCATGCATAGAACAGCTGTCCGCTTTCAGAACGTGGTAAGATAACACTCCACAAGTGGGGCTCGCCCCGCATGTTCCTTGAAAAGTCGACGGGTGTTGGGCGCTCGTGCCCAATGCCATCCAGACTTTCCCGACATTCGGGGGCGACTGGTTTCGACACGATAGCTCTGAGAGAGGAAGCAAGCCGAGGTCTCCTCGCCTCGTTAAACAGGGGTACCGTCAAATTGAATTGACAACAACTCTTCTTTTGAGCCTATGGCTCTCGCTGCTTAGTTTATAGCGGCGCGTCAACCCGGTGATTTCCCCGACACCGGCGCGACGTCATTTTAGGGGAATGCTCCTGCGCACGTAATCGGTATGGCGCAGGCTAAGACCGAACCGGTTAGGACGCCGCGAGCGTGTCGCTGCGCGCAAAGCGTCCGAGATAAAACCAGCGACTGAGCTTGGAGATGCCAATCAGGGGGCTTTCGTGGACCGGAGTTCGATTCTCCGCGCCTCCACCAATAGTTACAGGCAGGTAGGTAAACGCACCTACCTGCTTTTTTATTACTTACAGATACCGCGGAGAATCGAACTCTATGCAGGGCGCGGGCGTAAAGAAAACGCGTAAGCGTTTTTAGCCCGCGGGCGAGGACGCCGGCAGGCGGCCGAAGCCGGTGCGGATTTGCGAAGCAA
>URMR01000146.1 GCA_900548935.1 uncultured Collinsella sp. | reverse complement strand
CATCCAGTCGGAACAGAGGGGCCGAACAAAATGCTCGGCCCTTATTACTTGCCGGCAAAGTCAATTTAACATAAACTGTTAAAAAGTAACCTGAGTTTTTAAATTCTTCGGAGGTTATTATGAGTTCCGACAATCGCACTCCCCGGCTTCATTCCTTCCGCATCGCATGTGCGATAGCCTCTGCGACCCTTTGCGCCACCGCCATCGCACAAGTGGCGTTCTCCTTAAAGCCAGCAATCGAAGTGCTCGACAACCCTGTAATTGCAGACTCCCCCGCGTATCCAGCCCTTGCGATCTCGACATTGGTCCCTGCCGTCATCGGTATCGCTACGACCATCCTCAGCGCCGTTCTCGTGTGGACGATCAAGAGCGGAGACCCCTTCAAGAAAGGGTCTGCGACATGCTTGAAGGTGCTCGGCATTCTCTTCGTTGTTCAAGCTGCCACCAGCCTCTACGCCGGCTCACTCAAAACCTCCGTTTCGATGTTTGGCGGCGAGGGGGCCGTCGGCGCCCAAGAGATCGCTTCATCATTCGATTGGACCTCTCTGGTTCTCGGCATCGTCCTGTTCATGCTTTCCCAGCTCTTCTTGTACGCCCGAGAGCTGTACCTCGACTCCGACGAGATTGCGTAAGGAAACGCCATGCCCGTAATTGTTCGCCTCGACAAGATCATGGCCGAGCGAAAGATTTCCTCGAACGAACTTGCCGAAAGGATTGGAACCACGCCCGTGAACCTGTCCCGTATTAAAAAAGGGCATATTCGCGGCATTCGCTTCAGCACACTCGAGCAGCTATGCCTCGCCCTTCGTTGCCAACCCGGAGACCTTCTCGAAGTCATGAGCGAAGAGGATGCCCGAAAGGAGTTCGGACTCGATTGGTCCGCCGAGGATTAGAGGGCGGTCGTACTCGCCCTGCACACGGGGATGCGAATCGGCGAGGTCTGCGGCCTTCGGTGGTGCGATGTGGATTTCGAGACGGGCCTGATCTCGATCAGACACTCGGTGGCGTACGCGAAGGGAATGGGTTCGTTTATCAAGGACACCAAGACCCATGACACCAGGGGTATCCCCATCGACCCGGTCGGCCTACTCCCCTTCCTGAAGGAGACCCACGAGATCGACTGCGGAAAGCTGCGCTTGCGCGGCCTTACCGGGGCGGTCGAGATCGGGGACTGCTACATCCTGTCGGAGCCGGGCGCGACCTTCGCGACGACAAGCTATATCCGCAGGGCGTTCAAGACGTTCTCGGAGACCAACGGCCTCATGGGCACCAACGACGAGCTGATCACGTTCCACGGCCTTCGCCACACGTTCGCAACGCAGTGGATCCGCCAAGGCGGCGATATCAAGGCGCTCCAATCGATCCTCGGCCACAAGGACGCCATGGCGACGCTCAACGTCTACGCCGACATCGAGCCCATCTCCAAAATCCATAACATGCTGCGCGCCACGCCGTGCCTTTGGCGCGGGCACCTCGGGCCGAGGGTCGATCCGGGTCCCATGTTCCAACAGAGGATTCAGGAGTCCATCGAGACGCTCCAGGCGTTCGGCTACGGCATCACCGAGCCGGACGACCGAAATATCGCCATACGCGACGTGAAGACGAACAGTTGGCTCTAGCTCACCGAGTACGCGGCAGTGCTGGGCCCATCCCAACTGAGGTCACGGTGGTCCGATAGGGGCGCCGCCCGCGGCATGCGCCGCGGAGCGGTATCCCCTACCGAAGGGCGGGGATGCCCTTCGCTTCCAGTTCGGAATCAGCCGTCGGAGGCGTTCGGCTGACTGCGGGAACGGCCTGTCCGCTCAATGTGTTCGGCTGAGATCGGAAATCAACACGAGCCGGACACGCGCCAGACGGCTCTTCCCCGTACGGCCTTCCCCCTTACGCTCATGTTGCAGGCATGTAACGCCGCAGCGAGCGCGCCTTTTTTGCGCCAGACAGGTACAATGATGAACACTGTACCGTAGCGGAGCGCCCCGCGCGCGCCGCAATCACGCGAAAGGGTTTCCCATGGCCGAGATCTCGTCCTCCCGTATCGTCATCACCGTCCTTGGCAAGAACCGCCCCGGCATCGTCGCCGGCGTCACCCGTGTCCTAGGCGAGGCCAACGTCGACATCCGCGACATCACGCAGTCCATTATCGAGGACATCTTCACCATGACCATGCTGGCCGATACCGCCGAGTCCAAGCTCGACTTCGCCGAGCTGCAGAAGGCGCTGGCCGAGGCCGGCGAGCTTTCGGGCGTCAACGTGTCCATCCAGCGCGAGGACGTCTTTAACTTTATGTACCGCCTGTAGCGAACAGGCCGCGTGGAGACGGACCAACGTGCGCCCAGGCGCAACGTCACCACATGGCCCGGAGAGGAGCGCGCATGGCCTACGACGCCAAGAAAATCTATTACCGCTTCGACGACCACCTGAGCCGCCTGGTCTTGGATTACGAAGCGAGCCGCCAGATTTCGCCCGAAAGCGAAAATCTCTACTATGGCCTGCCGACTGACCCTTATGACGAGGGCCTATTTGTTGAGCACAATGTCAAGCGCGGCCTGCGCAATGCCGACGGCTCGGGCGTGGTCGCGGGCCTCACTCGCATCTCGGATGTGCACGGCTACAACAAGGTCGACGGAAAGGTCGTGCCCGATCAGGGCAAGCTCACGCTTCGCGGCTACAGCATCGAGGATCTGGTCAACAATGCCCAGGCCGAGAATCGCTACGGCTACGAGGAAGTCGCCTATCTGCTTATCACGGGTTCGCTGCCCAACAAGGAAGAGCTCGACGGCTTTTGCGAGCGCCTGGGCGCCTTTAGACATCTGAGCGACGAGTACGTCAAAGAGTTCCCTATGACCACGGTGTCGTCGAGCATCATGAACGTGCTCCAGCGCGCCGTGCTGCTGCTCTACGCCTTCGATGCCGAACCAGACGTGATCACGCCCGAGCACGAAATCGACGTCGCCATTTCCATGCTCGCACGTCTCCCGCGCATCGCCGCCTTCGCGCACATGGCCTCGATCGCCAAGCTTCGCGGCTCCGAGGTGCACGTGCCGCACCCCACGCCCGGTCTCTCCACCGCCGAGACCATCCTACAGGTCCTGCGCGGCGGCATGGCGTTCACCCACGATGAGGCGATGCTGCTCGACGTTATGCTCATGCTGCATGCCGAGCACGGCGGCGGCAACAACTCCACGTTTGCCTGCCGCGTGCTGTCCTCCTCGGCCACCGACCCGTATTCCGCCTACGCAGCGGCCATCGGCTCGCTCAAGGGCCCGCGCCACGGCGGCGCCAACGCCAAGGTCGTCTCCATGCACGAGGACATCCGCGCGCATGTCTCCAATTGGGAGGACGAGGACGAGGTCGCAGCCTACCTGGGCAAGATCCTCGACAAGCAGGCCTTCGACGGCACGGGCCTCATCTACGGTATGGGCCACGCCGTCTACACGCTGAGCGACCCGCGCGCCGAGGTGTGCCGCCGTTACGCGCGCACGCTTGCCGCCAAGAAGGACCTGGGCGATGAGTTCGCGCTCATCGAGCGCATCGAGCGCCTGGCACCGCAGGTGATGCGCGACCACGGCATGACTAAGCCCATCTGTGCCAACATCGACCTGTACACGGGCTTTATCTACAAGATGCTCGGTGTACCCGAGACGCTTTTTACGCCGCTATTCGCCGTCGCCCGCATGGCCGGCTGGTCGGCACACCGCATGGAAGAGCTCTTCTGTGCGCATCGCATCATCCGCCCGGCATACCGTCCGGTGATCGAACCGCTGGAGTACAAGCCGCTCGCCGATCGCTAGGACGCGGACCGTTATAGAACCCGAGCGTGGCCAGGGCATCACCGCCCTCGGCCACGCTTTTTATGCCAGTAGAAAGGGCTGCATCGAATGATTGTGTTTTCCGATATGGATGGAACGCTGTTGACGAGCGACAAGCAGATGAGCGACGCCACCTGGGCGATGCTCGACGAGCTTGCGCACCGCGGTATTGAGTTTGTGCCCTGCACGGGGCGCCCGCTGTCGGGCATCTTTGAGCCCATCCTCGCCCATCCCGCCGTGCACTATGCCGTCTGCGCCAATGGCGCCAGTGTCTGGCAGCTCGACGAGGATGCGCCCACCGACACCTCACGTGCTACGCGCATTTTGAGCCGACCGCTCGACCGCGCCATCGCCCACCGCGTCCATAGCATTGCCGCCGGCCATGACGTCACCTTCGATATCTTCGCGGACGGGCAGTGCTTCCTCCCCCGCTCGCTCTACACGCGCCTGGACGAATTCTGCGGCGGCGATCCCCACATTGCGGCTTCGCTCAAGCGCACACGGACACCGATCGACATGGATATCGACAGCAAGATCGACGAGGTCGAGACGCTCGAACGCATCGCCATGTACTGGCACGACCCGGCCGATCGCGACGCCATCGCGGCTGAGCTCGACACGCTCGGAGGCATTGAGGTCACGCGTTCGTACGCCATGAATATCGAGGTCATGGGCGAGGGCGCCACCAAGGGGACGGCCCTCACGTGGCTATGCGAGCACCTGGGCGAGCATCTCGCCGACGCCTGGGCGTTCGGCGACAACATCAACGACATCCCCATGCTGCAGGCAGCGGGCCACGGCATGGCCATGATCAACGCCGAGCCCGAGGACCGCGAGGCCGCCGACGCCATCACCGAATACGACAACGACCACGACGGCGTCGCCCGCACCATCATGGCCGCCCTCGCCTAGTCATTAGGGACGTTCTTGAATGACTAGTCGTTGGGGACAGTCTTCTCGAAAAAGCTGCAAGGGCTGTCCCCCACTGCCGGCAGAAAAGGAACGTCTCCATCTGCCGGATTAAGCGAGACTCTCCAGCACGCGACGGAGCTCCTGCTGGACGGCGTGGTCGCGGTTACAACCCACCACGCGATCGGCCACC
>URMR01000145.1 GCA_900548935.1 uncultured Collinsella sp. | reverse complement strand
TGGCGATGCGGATGGAATGCACAAGATAGGGGCACGTTGTTGGGACGCGCTCTTTTAAGTTGCGGTGGAATAGTTCCTGTATTTGGGCTTGAAGGCCGATTTTAGAGACTATTTCACCGCAACTGAGGGGTGGGATGTGGAGTTAACGCTCGTAGACCAAGTTACCTGCCAGGTAGGTGGCCTGAACCTTGGTGGCCTGGAGCTCTTGGGGGTCGATGGTGAGCGGGTTTTGGTCCAGGACTACCAGGTCGGCATACTTGCCGGGCTCCAAGCTGCCGAGGTTTTGCTCGTCGCCCGCTGCATAGGCGCTGCCCAGGGTGTAGTTGCGCAGAGCCGTTGCTGCATCGATGCGCTCGCTCGGCAACCAGCCGCCCTCGGGCCAGTGGCTTTTGGGGTCCTGGCGCGTGATAGCCGTGTAGAGCACGTTCATGCTGGTAACGGGCGTGATAGGGCTGTCGGTACCGAAGGCTTGGCGAATGCCGCGCTGCTTATAGGTTGCGAACGGCCACATGATGCGGCTGCGCTCCAGGCCCAGATCGCGCTCCGGTCCACCCGGGTCGAGTGTAATGTGGCAGGGCTGGCTCGAAGCAACCACGTTGAGCTTGCGCAGGCGGTCGATGTCCTCGGGCAGAAGGTTCTCCAGGTGCTCGAGCGTGTTATGGCCGTGCTGGGGCAGGCCGTACAGGTCGGCTGCTTCCTCGAAGATATCCAGCGCGGCATGAATCGCACCGTCACCAATGACGTGGATGCGCACGGTGTGACCGCGCTCCGCGGCAGCGAGGACCAGCTTGCGCATACGCTCGGCAGGAACCGTCAGACGGCCCTGGTCGCCCGGGAAGCGCGGGTTGGTATAGGGCTCGGTGAGATAGGCCGTGTGTTCGCTCGACACGCCGTCGAAAAACTGCTTAAAACCAGGCGCCGAGAGCAGCGCGTTGTTCGCGTAGCGGGTCTGGAGTTCTTCCAAGCGCGATTGGTCATCCAGCAGCGTGGGGAACAGATGGGCGCGGATGCCCAGCTTGCCGGCGGCTTGCAGCTTGTCGTAAACATCGTCGCGAATAAAGTCACAGCCCGGCATGGGCATGAGCGACATATCGCAGATCGAGGTGATGCCCTGCTCGGCCATGTGCCTCATTTGATCGGCGTAAGCGCTTGCGATGCGATCTTCGCCCAGCCACTCAAGGCAGCGCGGCAACAACTGCATGGCAGCCGCTTCGTGAGCAATGCCCGTGAGCTCGCCGCTTGCGTCTTTGTCGTAGCTACCGCCCGCTGGCGGCTCGCTGTCGCGCGTGACGCCGAGCGCATCGAGTGCGCGGCTGTTGAGCCAAAGCGTGTGCCCGTCGCCCGAATACATAACGCAGGGACGATCGGGGAATGCCGCATCGAGCGACGCCTTGGTAGGATGCTCGGGCGGGTCCCAACGGTAGTCACGCCAGCCCTGCGTCACAACCCAAGCGTCGTCGGGCAGGTCCTGGGAAAACTCGAGCGCGTGCTGTACCAGCGCCGCCTCGGACGTGCCCATATCCATGAGCATGTACGGTGAGGAACCGACCGAGGTATGGAAGAAGTGCAGATGAGCGTCATGGAAACCGGGGCAGACAAACTGCTCGCCGTAGTCGAGAACCGGCGTGGCGGCGGGAGCGGCGGCGATCACGTCATCGGGCTTGCCGACTGCGACGATACGGTCACCTGCGATGGCAATCGCCAGCTCACGAGCAGTATCGATGCCGTCTTGCGCGGTAAAGACGTTCTTGGAGCGGATAATCCGATCGATATGTTGCATGGGCATCCCCATCTCTGGCAGGAAATTCAACACCCCCGAGTGTACTCCCCCGCCCTTGCAACAAAACCCCAAGCGGCAAACGGCAACTTTACCAGCCCTAGCGGCAGGTGGCATACTGAAGAGAGCCTGTACGATTTTGCGATCAACCCAGCAAGGAGCAAATCGACCATGACGAAGACCAAGGCACAGCAGATTATGGCGGCGACCGAGGCTCGCGCGGCAGACGATGTCACCGCGGCCATCCGAGATATCGCCGCCGAGTTTGAGCCCTATATCATCAAGCAGCGCCGGCACTTCCATAAGCACCCGGAGCTGAGCCTCGCCGAAGAGCGCACAACCTCCGACATCGCCAACCAGCTCGACGCCATGAATATCCCCTATGAGCGCCCCCTTAAGACGGGCCTGGTGGCGACCCTTCGCGGCACCGCGCCCGACGCCTATCGCGAGGACGGCACGCCGCGGCGCCGCATCCTGCTGCGCGCGGATATCGACGCCCTGCCCGTCACCGAGCAGACCGGCGAGGAATTCGCCAGCGTCAACGAGGGTTGCATGCACGCCTGCGGCCACGACTGCCACATCGCCATGATGCTCGGCACGCTGCAAATCCTGCGCCATATGACTGACGACATCCACGGCGAGGTCCGCATCGTCTTCCAGCCCAGCGAGGAAAACGGCCAGGGCGCCAAACTCATGATCGGCACGGGCGTGCTCGACGGCGTCGATGGCGCCTACGCCGCGCACATCTGGAGCGAGGTCGACGCCGGCACCGTAAGCTGCGAGCCCGGCCCGCGCATGGCCAATACCGACTGGTTCCGCATCGACGTCCGCGGCACCTCATGCCACGGCGCCATGCCCCAGCGCGGCCACGACGCCGTTATGGTTGCCGCCGAGATCGTCAACGCCCTGCAGACCATCGTTTCGCGCGAGATCAGCCCCTACGAACCGGCTGTCATCACCGTCGGCGAGCTGCACGGCGGCACCGCGCGCAACGTTATCGCCGGCACGGCCTACCTCGCCGGCACGGTGCGCACCTACGGCGATTCGACCCACGAGGAAATGCCGGAGCTTATGCGACGCATCGTGGAGCATACCGCAGCAGCTCTGGGCGCCGAGGCAGAGCTCACCGACTACACCATCGCCAACTACAAGGTCGAAAACGACTCAGCTTCGAGCGAGCGCTGCCGTCAGGCCGTAATCAAGTGCCTGGGCCCCACCGGTCAAGGCCATTACCGTGGCACGCTCTCGGGCGAGGATTTTTCGGAGTACCTGCGCCGCGTGCCGGGCGTGCTCGCCTTTGTAGGTACGCGTAACCCCAAGATTGGCGCCACGTACGCCCAGCATTCCTGCTTTTACAAGATCGACGAGTCGGTACTGTCCAAGGGTTCCATGGTAGCCGCCCAGTATGCCATCGACTTTTTGGCCGAGCCCACGCAAGAGGAGCTCGACGGCCCCGCGATTACCGCGGTCGCCGAAACCAACCCCGATCTGGCCGCCAAGTTGCGCTCTGCCAAGGCGACGACCGCCGAGGCTCGCGACGCCATCCATGATGCCCGAACGGCTCGCCATGCCGCGATCAAGGGCATCCACGACGCACGCGCTGCTGCACGCCGCGAGGAGAAGCACGACGAGTAGTCGTCACACCCATCCATAACAGCCTGGCTAAAGCAGAGCGGGGGCGGACGTATCGAAACGTCCGCCCCCGCTCATTCTTCAAGCGCTATTTCTACTATTTCTACCCCGTCCCCAAATGACAGACGGCATGGCTACTCGTCCTGAGGTTCCTCGTCGGAGCTTGGCTCGGACGCCGACTCAGGTGCAGGCTCGGGCTCAGATGCCGTCTCAGACTCGGGCGCCGGCTCAGGCTCGGTCGCGGGAGCGGGTGCAGGTGCCGGCGAAGCATCCGGAGCACCGTAACCCGAAGGAGCGGACTTCTTCTCGAAGGGCAACACAAAAGTCAGGACGTCGTCCTTATCCTCATCGGCCCACTCGCTTGCATAGCGTGTGGCCCAATAGCCAACGGCACGGTACTTGAGCATCTTGCCAAAGACCGTAAGAAATACGGTAACGAAAGCGATCAGCACCAGGAACAGCACGAGTGTGATGCCGCCGCCGGCAACAATCGCCTCAATACCCGTAGGACGATAGTAGTAGCTATACATACCGACAGAGGCAATGGCGCCAAAGATGGCCGTCAAGATCCATATGACAACGTTGGCGACCAGGCCCGTCAAAAACTCGGGAAGCCACGAAGCGCAAAACAGCTTGGTCTTATTGTTCTTAAAGGCCGCCCAGACCTTATCGAGCGAAAACGCGCTCTCGACGCGACCGGTCACCGCAAAGTGCATCACGGCAATGTCGGCGAACATCTTAAAGAAGACCCCCAGGACCGCCGTGGCAATCATAGCCAGGACAAGCAGACCAAGCGAGCCAAACAGCGCAGCCTCGAGCGCATAAGAGCCGTAATACGAATACGAGCCCGCGGCGCCAATTACCACGCTCTCCACCAGCGAAAGCACTACACCGATAACGGGAATGGCAGCGATAACCTCGAGCACGACCGAAATAACGCTCGAAAAGACTCCAAGGCCAAACGATGTGGAACGCATCAACGGACGATCCATACCGTCATCAATCTTAAGCGACAGATCGCGACCCCACTCGATGCCAAAGCCGGAACCGCACACGCTCGCAATGCAAGCTGCCAAAAAGCCGATGGCAGCCGCAATGCCGCCAATAACGGGAATAAACAACACGAGCACCGACACAACGCAAATCAGCGCCGGCAAAAACGCGATTTGGCATACACGCTGAAGCACACCCGGAGTCTTGGTCATATCTTGGAACGCCTGAGCCACACAGCCCTTTGGCGCATTCGCCACGGGCGGTTGCGGAACAAACTGCTGGGGCTGAGGCTGTCCCTGGGGAGCGGGGCCAGCGGCACCGGCATTAGGAGCACCACACACGCCGCAGAACTTGTCGTTATCGCCCATGGGGGCGCCACACTGCGAGCAGAACATAGAATCATCCCTTCGTATCTTGAACAAATCACTTGGATCGCAAACGATGTCTTTAGCATCATTATTGCCCAATGTGGGGTCAAATACTCAAAGATGACCGATTTGCAAGATACACGGCGCCAGCAGGCGGTTCA
>URMR01000144.1 GCA_900548935.1 uncultured Collinsella sp. | reverse complement strand
GAAATTGCCCGCCAGCTGCGTCTGCGCGACCTCGGCGGCCTGATCGCTCTCGACTACGGGAGCCGCGGGCTGCGTAGGATCGGGAATACCGGCAAAAAGGCCGGACTGCGCAGGCTGTGGCGCCGGAGTCGCAGGAGCCATGGGGTCGGGAATACCGGCCATGACAGGCTGCGGCGCAACGCCGTCCGCCTGGGGCTGATCCACGCGAGCGGTCACCTTCTGCACGGGCTCAAAACCCGCGGCCTCGGAAAGCTCAACATCATTGGTGGGATTGTAGGCAAAAGGATCTGATGCCGGCTGTGCCTGATCTGCCGGCTGTGCGGGGATCGGGCTAAACGGCTGATCCTCTGAATCCGGAGTGGCAAAACGACTGCCCTGGACGCCTGCCTGCGTCTTGGGGGCATCATCGCCCGCGCCGGAGGTACGGAAGTGGTTACCCACTGGTGCTCCTTATCGTCGTGCGTTTAAACTACATGAGCGCTTTGTATTTTAGCAGCATTAGCTTTGCTGCACATAAGAAGCATGGCGGGGTTTTGGTCTCACCGGCCGTGCGCAGGGTTACCTCCCAAATCGTCCTCGGACATGTCGGAGCCCCCGCTGCGCACTACGTGCGGCGGGGGCTCCTCCGTTCTGCGGAAAGATTTGGAGAGTAACCCTGTGCCCGGCCTGCGATAACTAAGGGGTCGCCGCGTTTTACTTGGGTGCAGCAGCGCCGTGCTTGGGGGCTGAATTGCACTTTGTTGATATGGGCCCGCTTCCCGGAGGAAGCCCTTGCTTGAAATGGGCTCGATTTGATTGTTGCGCAACTCGGATTTGGATTGTCGATTTACAGTGGCCTCGATAGGAACGCCCATGGTTGTGGGGAGCCAGTATGAATTGTCCTTATTGTGGAGCTGAGTTGCGCGATGGCGTAAGGTACTGTACGGCGTGCGGGGCTGCCGTCAATAGCATCTCTGCTGATTCTGAGCTTCGAGTAAAGCCTCGGAACCACGTTGCGGTCATCCTTGCCTGCATGCTGGTAATTGGCATTGTCGGCGGTAGCTGTATGGGTCTTCATCTGCGGCAGGTGTTGTCGCACTTTGTATCCGCCCATTCGGAGCACGCCATCGTGCTGGATGTCGCGGCTGCGGGCTGGGACACCGATAACGGAGCATCGCGCGTTCCGATACATATTACGGGCAAGACCATCGACGGAATAACGGTCGACAGGATTGAGTTCGTCGCCTCCGATGGCTCTGGCATCAATCTCACGCAAGGTGTATACACGCTCGAGGCAGCAGGTTCCCCTATCGCTGCGGACGGCACCATCTATCAAATTCCATGCACGAGTGCCACGCTCGTCCTCGATGACGCCTTTGCCATGGGTGAAACGATCGATCTGGCCGAGCTTGCAGAACAGGATTCGATTCTCACCTTCTGCCCCATTGATGCCGCCGATGTAACCAATGACGAAATCTATGATGCCGCTTTGCTCGCCATGACATACAGAGGCAGCGATGCCCCCGATGTCGCCGCACTGTGCCAAGCCGCAATCAATCGTCGCGGCGGAGCCAGCACAAGCGGGAACGCCTTCGAAGTTGCGGTGAAATACGGATTAATTGAGCCTTTAGGCTGGCAAAACAGTCCTTATTTCACCGCAACTGAAACAGGGGCGCTCTCCAAGAGAGCACCCCTGCCGGGTTTCCATAGTACTGGCGAAGCAGTTTTTTAGTTCTGGCGAAGCAGTCCTTGAGATCCACCTTGCCTTATGCCAAGAACTCCTTGGTGGTCGCCACGATGTTGGCGGCGTCCAGGCCGTACTTGTGCAGGAGCTCGGCGCCCGGGCCGGACTCGCCGAACGTGTCGTTGACGCCGATCTTCTTGAGCGGCGTCGGGCACTGCTCGCACAGGACGTCGGCAACGGCGCTGCCCAGGCCGCCGATCACGGAGTGCTCCTCGACGGTCACGACGTGGCCGGTCTTGGTAGCACTCTTAACGACCAGGTCGGCGTCGATGGGCTTGATGGTATGCATGTTGATGACCTCGGCGTCGATACCCTCGGCTGCGAGCTGCTCGGCGGCCTCGAGGGCCTCGCCGACCATCAGACCGCAGGCAATGATGGTAACGTCGGCGCCCTCGCGCATAACGATGCCGCGACCCAACTCAAACTTGTAGGTCTCGGGGTCGTTGATGACCGGCGAGGCCAGACGGGCAAAGCGCATGTACACGGGGCCGTCGCACTCGTAGGCGGCGCGGACCACGGCGCGGGCCTCAACGTCGTCGGCAGGAACGATGACGGTCATGCCGGGAATGACGCGCATAAGGGCGATATCCTCGCAGCACTGGTGCGTGGCACCATCCTCGCCCACCGAAATACCGGCGTGCGTGGCGCCAATCTTGACGTTGAGGTGCGGATAGCCGATGGAGTTACGGACCTGCTCAAAAGCGCGGCCGGCGGCAAACATGGCAAAGCTGCTCGCGAAGGCAACGCGGCCGGTGGTCGCGATACCGGCGGCGACGCCCATCAGGTTGCTCTCGGCGATGCCCACATCGAAGAAACGATCGGGGCAGGCGGCCTTAAACTTACCGGTCTGCGTGGCGGCGGCCAGGTCGGCGTCGAGGACCACAAAATCATCGTGCTCGTTGGCGAGCTCGACGAGGGCCTCGCCGTAGCTTACACGCGTGGCGATTTTCTTGACGTCTGCCATCCTAGAGCTCCTCTCCGGCGGCCGTGAGCTCTGCCATGGCCTGCTCAAACTGTTCATCGTTGGGGGCCTTACCGTGCCAACCCACCTGGTTCTCCATAAAGGAAACGCCCTTGCCCTTCATGGTCTCGGCGATGATGGCGGTCGGCTGACCCTTGGTGGCGCGGGCCTCGGCAAAGGCGGCGCGGATCTGATCGAAGTCGTTGCCGTCGGCAAGCTCCACCACGTGGAACTTAAAGGCGCGGAACTTGTCGGCGAGCGGCATGGGGTCGTTGACCTCCTCGACGGGGCCGTCGATCTGCAGGCCGTTGTGGTCGACGATCACGCAGAGGTTGTCGAGCTGCTGGTTGCCGGCAAACATGGCGGCCTCCCAGACCTGGCCCTCCTCGCTCTCGCCATCGCCCAGCAGGGCGTACGTGCGGTAAGCATCGCCCCAGTGCTTGGCGGCAACGGCCATGCCCACGGCAGCGGAGATGCCCTGGCCGAGCGAGCCGGTGGACATGTCAACGCCCGGAGTGTCGTTCATGTTGGGGTGACCCTGTAGGTGGCTGCCAATATGGCGCAGCGTCTCGAGGTCCTCCTTGGGGAAGAACCCGCGCTCGGCGAGCACGGCGTACAGGCCCGGAGCGCAATGGCCCTTGGAGAGCACAAAGCGGTCGCGATCGGCCTTGCGGGGATCGGCCGGGTCGACGTTCATTTCCTCAAAGTACAGATAGGTCATGATGTCGGCAGCGCCGAGCGAACCGCCCGGATGGCCAGACTTGGCAGCGTGCACGCCGGTGACGATGCCCTTCCTTACCTCGTTGGCAACCTTTTTGAGCTCTTCGTCGCTCATTGTGCCTTCCTTTCATCCTCTTAAGACAAGATGCGCACGGCACCGAAGGTAATCCCAACACAGCCGCAATGCACGTACGTCATTCATTATGCTGGAAACTGATGGCTTTACCAGAGTTTTTATCATTATTTGAACAATTTAGCAGGCAGAACCGCTGATGAAACGGTTTATCAATGTGAACGTCTTTTGGATGGAACGCAGTCGGCCCTACGCGTTAATGTCCTTGAATCCCTCACCGAAGGCTTCCGTAACGTCGGCAACCGTCACGATGGCATGAGGATCGCGCTCGCGCACGATCGTTTTGAGGGTGTTGAGCTCTCGACGGCTAACGATCACCATGATCACCGGCTTCTCGACGCCCGAATACATACCGGTCGCCTTTAATTTGGTGCAGCCGCGGCCCAGACCATACATGATGTCGGCCGCGATATCGGGGAAGTTATCCGAGATGATGAGTACCATACGACGCTTATTGCCGCCATCGACCACGGCATCGATCACATAGCCGCTGATCACCATCGATAGTCCTGCATACAGAGCATTTTCGAGCGAGAAGACCGGCGCCGATGCCGCACACACGGCAACGTCGATTGCCATGACGGTCGAGCCCACCGGCAGCGAGGTGTTACGCGAGATGATTTGGCCAATCGTGTCCGAGCCGCCGGTGTTGGCGCCGGCGCGCAACACCATGCCGTAACCGATGCCCGTGATAATGCCGCCCCACATAGCGGGGAGCATCAGGTCTGCATGTGCCAGAGGCGCTACAAACGGGGCAAACAGATCGGTAAAGAAGCCCAGCAGCACAAAGCCCGTCGCCGTCTGCACCACGTAGAACATGCCGCCCTCGCGCATAACGACCAGCAGCAGCAGGGCATTCATGACGATGGTCTGGATACCGACGGGAAGCGACACGCCTCGCGCTGCGCCGACCGCCTGGATAATCGTCGCAAGGCCCGTAACGCCACCGGCGGCAAGACCGTTGGGAATCAAAAACAGGTCGGTCGCGATGGCGGCCAAGGCACACCCCAACATGACTTGGGGCAGATCGTGAAAGAAGTTCATCGAAAGAATGCGCTTGATGTCCAGACGATATGCCATGCTGCCTCCCTCAAAAAAGCGCACCCCATCGGATGCGCTTTGAACTTCTTCTTGTATTCGATTCTACCGATTCGCCCAACAAAAACCACCCCTGCGCGGGGTTTGTTCTGGATGCAAAACCGCCCTGATCGGAAAGCCTTGACCCATTCCCACATAAACCGAGTGGTTTAGGCAGACGGGGTCTCCGCGTCGGCGTTTCCGGTAGCCCAACGGTGATAGCCAATCACAAACGGATCCAGATCGCCGTCGTCAAGAACGGCCTCGACATTGCTGGTCTCCACGCCCGTGCGCAGGTCCTTAACCATCTGGTACGGGTAGA
>URMR01000143.1 GCA_900548935.1 uncultured Collinsella sp. | reverse complement strand
CAATGGATATGATGTCATCAAGGCCTATACCGGAACAGAGGCGTGTCAGATGCTTGACGCCTACTGCCCTGACTTGATTATTCTGGATCTGGGGCTCCCAGATATGGATGGAGTGGATATCATCCGACGTATTCGAGGGTGGAGCGTTGTTCCAATTATAGTGGTATCTGCCAGGACCAGAGAACGAGACAAGATCGAAGCATTGGATCTTGGCGCGGACGACTATCTGACCAAGCCGTTTTCGCTCATGGAGCTTGCCAGCCGTTGCCGTGCGCTGCTGCGCCGCGGCGGTATGGTCAAACAGGCGAGCGATGTGCTCAGCGTGGGCGATATCGTGCTTTCGCCCAGCCATCGCGATGTGACCGTTGCCGGCGAGCCGCTCAAACTCACCTTGCGCGAGTTCGATTTGCTCGAATATCTTATGCGCAAGCCCGGCGTGGTCTTTACTCGCGAGTCGCTGCTGCAGAGCGTGTGGGGCTGGGACTTCGACGGTGGCTCGCGTACCGTCGACGTTCACGTGCAGACGCTTCGCCAAAAGCTCGGCGAGCGTGCCAGCGCTATCGAGACGGTGCGCGGCGTGGGTTATCGTCTGGCCGAGCCTTCCGCCGGTAGCGATGTCGAAGATGCCGGCATTGCAGACGCCGCATCGGAGGAGTAATCCGTGGTCTTTGCCCCTCAGGGAAAACACACGCTCTCGCATCGCGTGTTTGCGACGATATTTGTCTGCGCTATGTCCGTCATTTTGGCGTTTACGGTGTTGGGCGCGTTCTTTGTGCAAAATACCTTGGCAGATGTCACGAGTGCCAATCTTTCGCAAGAAACCGAGCTTATTGCCGCCGTCTTAAACGAGCAGAAGGAACCCATCGCATTTTTGCGAAGCCTCGATCGCGAGGACCTTCGTATCACGCTGATCAATAGGGATGGATCGGTCGCCTACGATAACGAGGCGTCTCCTTCCATGCTGCCCAACCATGGCGATCGCCCCGAGGTCGTTGAGGCCCTTGAGAGCGGTTCGGGCTCCGCGGAGCGCTCGAGCACCACGCTCGACGAGATTATGCTATATCGCGCCGTCGCCCTTGATAACGGTCAGGTTGTTCGTTTGGCGCAGGCCCAGCCTGGCGTTGCGGCGATTTTGCTTTCGCTGGTGGCGCCGATGCTGCTTATCGCGGCGGCGGGCGCGGTGCTCTCGTTTTTCCTTGCGCGCCGCGAATCCCGTGCCATCATTGCGCCGCTGCAGGAGGTCGATTTGGACCACCCGCGCCGTAGCTATGAACATGCCTACACCGAGATGGTCCCCATGCTCGAGCGCATTGAGTCGCAGCGCCAGGAGCTTAAACGCCAGATGGCGGTGTTGGCCGATAACGACCGCATGCGTCGCGAGTTCACGGCCAATATCACTCATGAGCTCAAGACCCCGCTTACCGCGATTTCGGGCTATGCCGAGCTTATTGCAAACGGCATGGTTGAGCGCGAGGACGACCTGCGCAACTTTGGCGGCCGCATCTACCGCGAGGCGGGCCGCCTGGCGGCGCTCGTTAACGACATCCTCACGCTTTCCAACTTGGATGAGGCGGAGCGAGCATCCGAGGGCGAGGCGGTGCCTATTGGGTCCACGGAGCCCATCGAGCTCTCTCGCGCCATGTTGACGGTGGAACAGCGTCTTGAGCAGGTTGCCCGGCAGTCGAATGTGACCATTGGGCACGAGACGAAGCCCGTGGTGATCGAAGGCGTATCGCGTCTGATCGACGAGCTGATCTATAACCTGGCAAGTAACGCCATTCGCTACAACCGACCTGGCGGTATGGTCATGCTGCGTTGTGGAACCCACGACGACGGGCGCCCGTATCTGTCGGTTGCCGATACGGGTATTGGCATTGCGCCCGAGGAGCAGGGTAAAGTGTTCGAACGTTTTTACCGCGTGGACAAGAGTCGTTCTAAGGCGCGTGGCGGAACCGGCCTGGGCTTGGCGATCGTCAAGCACGCCGCTCTGTACCATCACGCCGCGATTGACCTGTCGAGTGAACCGGGCGTGGGGACCACCGTTACGGTAACGTTTCCCGTGCAACAAGAGGGACCGTTCGCGTAGCGATATGGCAAAAACCGAGGATTAGACGATTTACCCGCGCCTCCGCTGCCGCGTTAGTCGTTGCGCAACTTACACACGGACGCTGTATCTTATGTATAGAGTTCGGACATGGCAGAAAGATACGATATTATACGAGCAGTTTTGTCGATACGAACTAGGGAAATGAAAGGCAAACTGCATGACCCTTCTTGAACTGTTCCAGCTGCTTAAAAAGCACCTCAAGCTGGTCATTGCCCTTCCGGTGGTCTGCGCGATCGCCATGGGCGTCGTCTCCTTCACCATGATGGACAACACCTACACCGCCACGACGAGCATGTACATTCTCGCCAAGACCGATGGCGGCCAGACGAGCTACTACAACGATCTGTCTGCAAGCCAGATGCTCTCCAACGACATCGCCACGCTGCTCGATAGCGATAGCGTCAAGAGCGGTGCCGCCAAGGAGCTGGGCCTTTCCAGCCTGGCCGACTATAAGGTAAGCGTTACGAGCGAAACCACGACCCGTGTTATCTCGCTGTCTGTGACCGGTGCCAGCCCCGATGGCGCCGCCGCTGTCGCCAACGCCATGGCCAACTCGGTTTCTACCGTCGCCCAGGACGTCGACGCCGCCCAGGCCGTAAACGTCATCGACAAGGCAAAGGTTCCCGCCCAGCCCAGCGGCCCCAACCGCAAGCTCTACATTGTAGTTGCCGCCCTGGCCGGCCTGTTTGTCGCTGTCGCGATTGTTGTGCTGCTCGACATGCTCAACACGCGTGTCCGTTCTGTCGATGACGCCGTCGAACTGCTCGGCGTGCCCGTCATCGGCCGTTTCCCCGTTGTGAAGGGCGGTAAGTAATCCATGGCCCGTAAAAAGAAAACCGACGACACCCTTGCCTTTGACAATGCAGCCAAGACGCTGCTCGCCAACATTCGCTTTGCGAGTGTCGATACGCCCATCAAGTCCATTACGGTGACCTCCTCCATTCCCAACGAGGGTAAGTCCACCATCGCGCTCAACCTGGCCCAGGCCATCGCAACCAGCGGCAAGAGCGTTCTGCTCGTTGAATGCGACATGCGCCACCGTACGCTTGCCAACATGCTGGGCGTCCGTCATGCCGGCGGCTTGTACGCTGTGCTTTCCGATCAGATGTCGATCGATGAGGCCGTTATCGACACCGGCCAGCCCAACCTCTTCTTCCTCGACGCCGAGCCGCGCATTCCCAATCCGGCAGACATCATTGCCTCGCGCCGCTTTGCCAAGCTTGTCGCCGCGCTGGAGGAAAAGTACCAGTACGTCATCTTTGATACTCCGCCTGTGGGTACGTTTGTCGACGCTGCCGAAGTCGCTGCGATCACCGACGGCACCATCTATATCATCCGTCAGGACTTTGCCAAGCGCAATGAGATCCTCGCTGCCTTCGATCAGCTTAACAAGGCCGAGGTCAACGTGATCGGTACGGTCATGAACTGCTGCGAGACTTCGAGTCACGATTACTACTACTCGTATTATGGCGGGGATAAGGGGCAGAACGACGCTGCGGCTGGGGCCAATCCCGCTGTCGGCGGCGCGGCTGCAACGGGCACCCCTGCGAAGGCGAAACGCTTTAAGAAATAAGCAACGACGCAGATAAGAGGGCGATATGCGAGACATCCATTGCCATATCCTGCCCGGAGTTGATGACGGCGCGGCAAACCTCGAGCAAAGCTTGGCGATGCTCGAGGCGGCTCGCGCCGTCGGCGTAACGCACATGGTGTGCACGCCGCACTGCCGGGACCCATACTTTGACTACGCCAACATGTGGGAGGCCTATCGGTTGCTGTGTGCCCATGCGGGCGATATGCAGCTCCAGATGGGCTTTGAGGTCAACTACGCCAAGCTTATGGATTTGGGCATCGAATGGTCCGATCGCCTGCACTTTGATGGATCGAATGAGTTTTTGCTTGAGCTCTCGACACGTGCCGATTCGTATGACTTTGAGGAATACGAGAACACGATTTACGACTTGCAGTGTCGCGGTTACCAGGTGATTATTGCCCATCCCGAGCGTTATCGCGCCATTCAAAAGGACGTGGGCATTGCCGAGCGTCTGGTCGATATGGGTTGTAAGCTGCAGGCTTCGGCTGATTTTATTGCCGGCGGGCGCTTTGGTCGCGAGAAAAAGCCGGCGCAGCGCCTGTTTGACAAGGGCCTGTACAGCTTTATCGCAAGCGACGCCCACAATGTTCATCACTACGATTACCTAGCAAAGGCGCGGGCCAAGTTTAGCGTGCGAGGCGCTCATTTTCGCTAAAATCTGTCCCTAACGTTTGCTTTGAACGGAGGGGCGACCATGGATATTCAAATCAAGGCGGGATGCTTTGAGGATGCAGCGCTGGTGCGCCGCGCCGTCTTTGTGGACGAACAGGGTTACGAAATCGAGTTCGACCAGATCGATGAGGCTTCTGACTGCATTCATGTGACGCTGTACGTGGATGGTCAACTCACCGGCTGCTCGCGCGTGTTTCCCGAGGAACTGGAGCGCGCGGCAGATGCAGAGGCTCCGGTTTCGCCGGCGTGCGACTTGGACGAAGGCGTTGCGGCGGGGGAGACCTATATTATGGGGCGCGTCGCCGTGCTGTCCGCCATGCGCCGTCGCGGTCTGGCAAGCAAGATTGTCGAAGCCAGCGAAGCTGCTGCGCGCGATGCCGGCGCCAAGCTCATAAAGTTGCATGCACAGGAGTACGTGCTGCCTCTCTACGTCAAGGCGGGCTACACGCAGATCGCGCCGGTGGACTACGAAGACGAAGGCCAGCCTCATGCCTGGATGGCCAAGCGCATGGGCGACAGATAGGGACGTTCCTTTTAATATGAGCAGGACATTGTCAAGAGGCAAAATCGGGCCTGG
>URMR01000142.1 GCA_900548935.1 uncultured Collinsella sp. | reverse complement strand
ACGACGACTCCGTGGTACGCGTGGTCGACGACGACGTCATGCCCGTGCGTCGCGCACGCGGATATGCGCCGCAACCGCTTTCGTTGCCGGCGCTCGACGGCACCGCGCCCTGCGTGCTCGCCTGCGGTCCGCAGCAAAAAGCCACGATTGCACTCACGCGCATGGACTCGGACGGCCATGTGGCCTGCTTTGTGTCGCAGCATATCGGCGATGTCGAAAACGGGGCGACCTTCGATGCTTGGAGCGCCGCGCGCTCACGTCTGGAAAACCTCTTTGACCTGGCGCCTGCCGCCTTGGCATGCGACATGCATCCCAGCTATCTGTCGAGCCAATGGGCGCGCGAGCAGGCACGGGAGCACAATCTGCCGCTTATCGAAGTCCAGCACCATCATGCGCATATCGCGAGCGTAATGGCAGAAGCGATTGCCGCAGGCCGGCTTGCGCCCGATGCACGCGTTCTCGGCATCGCCTTCGACGGCACGGGTGCCGGCACCGATGGCACCATATGGGGCGGCGAGTTTCTTGTAGCCCATCTCGCCGATTTTGAGCGCGTCGCGCATCTGCGCACCTGGGCACTCCCCGGTGGCGCCGCATCCGTACACGATGCCCGCCGCAACGCCTTTGCCCTGCTCAGCGAACTCAACCTGCTCGAGCACCCGGGCGCCGCGGGGCTCTTGAACAGCCTTGACGAGCAAACGCGCAGCATAACGGCAACGATGATCGAGCGCGGCATCAACAGTCCACGCACTAGCAGCATGGGTCGTCTGTTTGATGCCGCAGCCGCGATTTTGGGCATTTGCGGCCAGGCAACCTACGAGGGCGAACCCGCCATCGAGCTCGAAGCCGCCGCCTGGCACGCGCTCGACAGCGAAGGTGCCCGTTTTCCCGACGACAATGCCGGCTATTCCGCATCTGACCCATCGTGGCTGGACGGCCCCCATGTTCTGGACCAGAAAACACTCTTTGCGGCACTTTTGGGAGGAATTGAAGCCGGAGCGCCCGCCGACAGGCTCGCGCTCGACTTCCATGTAGCCGTCGCGCGCTCCTCGGCGCGCATCGCCAGCGATATCTGCGTGCGCGAGGGCATCGACACCGTCGCGCTCTCGGGCGGTGTGTTCATGAACCGACTTCTACTCCAGCTCCTCACCCGCGAGCTCAAAAGCGCGGGCCTTGCTGTCTTGGTCCCCCACACCGTACCCGTCAATGACGGCTGCATCGCCTACGGTCAGGCGGCGGTCGCAAGCGCTCGTCTTGCGCAGATTGCATCACAGTAGCTCTCCCTCGCACGCCGCCGCGCCCAGCCGTCTCACAGGCGTAACGCGTTTGCCCGCCAACCCCGCGAGCGCTACCATCAACTGATGGATTATTAAGCGCCTATCCAGCGCAAAGCGTCTAAAAGGGGAACAATATGTGCCTTGCCGTTCCCGGCAAAGTAGTCAAACGCGACGACGACCTCAAGGCCACCGTCGACATGATGGGCATCGAGCGCCCCGTGTCGCTACGACTCGTGCCGACGGCACAGGTTGGCGACTATATTCTCGTACACGCCGGCTTTGGCATCCAGATCGTCGACGAGCAGGAAGCGCAAGAAACGCTCGAGCTCGTTAATGCCATGACCGAACTGGCCGAAGAAGACCAACTGGCCAGCAACCCGGCCGAGGCATACTAGTGGCGGCCGGACAGCCGGCTCGCTCCGGTATCGACTTTTCGGCATTTCGCGATTCCAAGCTGGCCCGCGAGCTCATCGAACGCATCCATGAACTCGTCGGCGACCGCACCATCAACCTTATGGAAGTCTGCGGCACGCACACCGTGAGCATTGGCCGCTTTGGCTTTCGCTCCATTATGCCGGCCGGGCTCAAGCTGCTGAGCGGACCGGGTTGCCCGGTCTGCGTTACCGCCAACCGCGACATCGACCACGCAATCGCGCTCGCCAACATAGACGGCGCCATCATCACCACCTTTGGCGACATGATGCGCGTGCCCGGATCGTCTACCTCGCTCGCTGCGCAAAAGGCGGTCGGGCGCGACATCCGCATCGTCTACTCCCCGCTCGACGCGCTCGACATTGCCGAGCAAAACCCTGATCGCCCGGTCATTTTTATGGGCGTGGGCTTTGAGACTACGACGCCCACCATCGCCGCCGCCATCTTGGAGGCCGAGGCGCGCGGGCTTTTGAACTTCTCGGTCTATTGCGCCCACAAGACCACGCCGCCGGCGTTGCGCGCCATCGCCAACGATCCCGAGACCACCATCGACGGCTTTATCCTGCCGGGCCACGTCGCCACCATCACGGGCTTGACGCCCTTTAGCTTTTTGGTCGATGAGTTCGATACCCCGGGCGTGGTCACGGGATTTGAACCGGTCGATATCCTGCAGGGCATCTGCATGCTGGTCCAGATGGTTGTCGAGGGCAGGCCGGCGATCGACAACGCCTACCGCCGTGGCGTCAACGCAGACGGCAACCCCGTGGCGCGCCAGCTGGTCGAGCAGGTGTTTGAGCCATGCGACACCACGTGGCGCGGGCTGGGGCCGATTGCCAACTCGGGCCTTTCCATCCGCCCCGAGTTCTCGCGCTTTGATGCCCGCGCTCGCTTTGACGCGCCCGTTGAGGCGACGGTCGAGCCGCGTGGGTGCCGCTGCGGCGACGTGCTGCGCGGGGCCATTACGCCGAGCGACTGCCCTCTGTTCGGCCACGCTTGTACACCCGAGCATCCCGTCGGCCCGTGCATGGTGAGCTCCGAGGGCAGCTGCGCAGCATATTTCCGCTACCGAGGCTAATTGGTTCCGCCGTTCTAACGGACGGCGGACCGGTCGACGCTGAGCCTCACCCATATAATTCCACCCACGATTGGAGTTTTCGATATGTCCCATAGCGTTACCGATAGCACCGTACTGCTGGGTCACGGCTCCGGCGGCCAGATGATGAAACGCATCATCGATGAGGTCTTTTTGGATGCCTTTGGGTCACCCGAGCTGCTCGAGGGCAACGATGCCGGCGTCGCCACGCTGCCCGCGAGCGGGCGCATCGCCATGTCGACCGACAGCTTTGTAGTCTCGCCGCAGTTCTTCCCCGGTGGCAACATCGGCCGCCTCGCCGTGTGCGGAACCGTCAACGATGTCGCGACCTCGGGCGCCAACGTGCGCTACCTGTCGTGCGGCTTTATCCTCGAAGAGGGCTATCCCATGGATAAGCTCCGCCAGATTGTGCAGACGATGGCCGAAACGGCGCGTGAGGCGGGCGTGTCCATAATCACGGGCGACACCAAGGTGGTCGAGCGCGGCGGAGCCGACGGCGTCTACATCAATACCGCCGGCGTGGGCGAGGTTCCCACGGGCGTGGCGCTCAGCGGCGCCAACTGCCAGCCCGGCGATGTCATTCTGGTATCGGGTACGCTGGGCGACCACGGCATCGCCATCATGAGCCAACGCGAGGGCCTGGCGTTTTCGAGCGCGATCGAAAGCGATGCCGCGCCGCTCAACCACCTGATTGCCGACGTTCTGGCCGCAGCGCCCGACACGCGTTGCTTTCGCGACCCCACGCGCGGTGGCCTGGCGTCCACACTCAACGAGTTTGCCCAGGCCAGCGGTGTTGCCATGGAGGTCGACGAAGATGCCGTGCCCGTGCGTCCCGACGTGCAGGCCGCCTGCGAAATGCTCGGCTACGATGTGCTGCAGGTGGCAAACGAGGGCAAGATGGTTGCCATCGTGCCGGCCGAGCAAGCCGATGCCGCGCTGGCAGCCATGCGCGCCGCCCGCTACGGCGAGAACGCCGCCATCATCGGCCGCGTGCTACCGCTTGCCGAGGGCGCCCGTCCCGCCGTGCGCGTGCGCACCGGCTGGGGCTCGACCCGCATCCTCGACATGCTCGTGGGAGAGCAGCTGCCTAGGATTTGCTAGGGCAGAATCGCATGATTGGCGCGATGTCACCTGATATCCCTGGAGATGTTCAGATTCCAACCACGCCAGATGCGGACGCCCAGTATTATGAGGTGCGTTTTAAACCCAATGACGGGAGTTTTCATGGCAGCAGCTTTTTCCCATGTGATCTTTGATCTGGACGGCACCATCCTCAACACGCTCGAGGACCTGGCGGCCGCCGGCAACCATACCTGCGAGGCACACGGCTGGCCCACGTTTGCCGTTGACGAGTACCGCTACAAGGTGGGAAACGGCATGCTCAAGCTGGTTGAGCGCTTTATGCCCGCCGAGTACGCGGGCGACGGCCGCATGTTTGAGCAGACGCTTGCCGAGTTTAGGGCTTACTACGGCGAGCACAAGGAGGACCACACCGCCCCCTATGCCGGCACAATCGAGATGCTCGACCGCCTGCGTGCCGCGGACGTGCAGCTTGCCGTGCTCACTAACAAGGACCACGTCTCGGCGGCTCCGCTTATCGAAAAGTATTTTGGTTCCGAGCGCTTTGCGCTGGTACAGGGCCGTGTCGATGCGTTTCCGCCTAAGCCCGAAGCACCCGTCACGCTGCATGTGATGGAAGAGCTGAGTGCCAATCCGGCAACCACGCTCTATGTGGGCGATTCCAATGTCGATATCCTGACCGGCCACAACGCCGGCCTTAAGAGCGCGGGCGTCAGCTGGGGCTTCCGCGGCCGCGCAGAGCTGGAAGCCGCCGGCGCCGACTACGTGGTGGACACCCAGGACGAGCTCGCGGCGCTGATCCTGGGCGAGTAACGAGCGACACTGCTTAACGCAGCTGCGACAATTCTTCCGCGCGGAAAGCGCATCCCGTTTTGGAGCTCCGGAATGGGATGCGCTTTCCGTTTGAGGCGCATCAGGGAAACCGCATCCCGTTTCAGAGTAATATTCCGGGTCGCACTTTCCGTAACCCACCCCATCCGGAAAATGCGACCCACTATTCGGCCAAAAACCGGGTCGCGGTTTCCCAAGCACTCGATACAACGCTAGCACAAGGAATGTCCCCAACTGCCGGCAGAGACGATATGAGCAGGACATAAAAACATTGAGAGCCCCTGCTGCATGAA
>URMR01000141.1 GCA_900548935.1 uncultured Collinsella sp. | reverse complement strand
CGCGTCTGTGGCTTGCGCAGATCGACGCGCTCAATGCAATTGACTAAGGTTGGCTAAATTGAACCAATACGGGGTTTGCAAGCGTTACACTTTTGCAATCTGATGGCCCGTATCGCGCGGCGCTCTTGTCGGAGCGCCGCGTTTTTCATATCGAAAGGTGGCACCATGCAGGCATCGCAGCGTCTCGACCGCTTTGGCGCGGAGGTCTTCGCCTCGCTCAACAACAAACTGCTCGCGCTGAAGGCTCGGGGCAAGACCATTTACAACATGAGCGTGGGTACGCCCGACTTTAAGCCGTACGACCACGTGGTCGAGGCGCTCACGCAGGCAGCCCAAGATCCCGAGATGTGGAAGTATGCCCTGCGCGACCTGCCCGAACTCAAGCAAGCCGTGTGCGATTACTATGAGCGCCGCTTTGGCGTTTCGGGTATTACGCCGTCCATGGTGCAGTCGTGCAACGGCACGCAGGAGGGCGTGGGCCATTTGGGCCTGGCCCTGCTCGATCCGGGTGACACCATTCTGGTTCCCGATCCGTGCTACCCGGTCTTTGAGGCGGGTGCCAAGATCGCCGATGCCAAGCTCGAGTACTATCCGCTGGTTGCCGAGCACAATTACCTGCCCTATGTGGCGGGTATCGATCCCGAGGTGGCCGATCGTGCCAAGTATATGATCGTGTCGCTGCCCGCGAACCCGGTCGGCTCGGTGGGCACGCCCGAGGTCTACGAGGAGATCATCGCTTTCGCCCGCGAGCACGATCTGTTGATCGTTCATGACAACGCGTACTCCGACATCGTGTTCGACGGCGAGCCGGGCGGCAGCTTCTTGCAGTATCCCGGTGCGCTCGAGGTAGGCGTTGAGTTCTTCTCGCTCTCCAAGTCGTTTAACGTCACCGGTGCCCGCATCGGCTTTTTGGTCGGCCGCGAGGACGTGGTCTCTGCCTTTGCCAAGCTGCGCGGCCAGATCGACTTCGGTATGTTCTTCCCGATCCAGAAGGCTGCTATCGCCTGCCTGAACGGTCCGCGCGATGAGGTCGAGGCGCAGCGTCTGAAGTACCAGGAGCGCCGCGATGCCCTGTGCGACGGTCTTGAGGGCCTGGGCTGGGAGCGTCCCAACGCGCATGGCTCTATGTTTGTGTGGGCCAAGCTTCCCGGTGGCCGCACCGATTCCATGGCGTTTTGCGAGGAGCTCATGGAGAAGGCCGGCGTTGTGGTGACGCCGGGCGCGAGCTTTGGTCCTTCGGGCGAGGGGCATGTGCGCATGGCGCTGGTCCTGCCGCCCGACCAGATCGCTTTGGCTGTCGAGGCCATTCGTGAGGCGGGCCTGTATTAGAAAGCTATCTCGGCTCGTCAATAGCTCGAAACCGATTTCGTACAGTTATTTTACGAATCCTGCAAACAATTTCGGTAAACGGTCGATTTTTGGCTGCGAATAGGAGCATAATCAAAGTCCCGATTGGATGTATTGGGATTACGGCAAACCGCTCGGGTCGTTCCCGGGCGGCTTGTTTGTGGAGAGAGATGGGAGTTTCAAATGGTTAACGAGAAGAAGGTCGCTATTGTCGGCTGCGGTTTCGTCGGTTCGTCGTCGGCGTTCGCGTTGATGCAGAGTGGTCTATTCTCCGAGATGGTTCTCATCGACGTGGACAAGAACCGCGCCGAGGGTGAGGCTCTGGATATCGCGCACGGCATGACGTTTGCCGAGCCGATGAAGATCTACGCCGGCGATTACTCCGATGTCGCCGACGCCGCCATGATCGTCGTCACCGCCGGTGCTGCCCAGAAGCCCGGTGAGACCCGCCTGGACCTGGTCAACAAGAACGTAAACATCTTTAAGTCCATTATCCCCGAGATTAAGAAGTCCGGCTTCGACGGCATTCTGCTAATCGTCTCCAACCCGGTTGATGTTCTGACCTACGCCGCCATCAAGATGTCCGGCCTGCCCGAGGGCCACGTCATCGGTTCCGGCACCGTGCTCGACACCGGCCGCTTGCAGCAGATGCTTGGTGCCCACGTCGAGGTTGACCCGCGCGATGTCCAGGCCTATGTCATGGGCGAGCACGGCGACTCCGAGTTTGTCGCTTGGTCCAGCGCTCAGGTTGCTGGCGTTCCGCTGAACACCTTCTGCGAGCTTCACGGCCACCTGGAGCATGAGACCGCCGAGAAGCGCATCGCCGAGGACGTCAAGAACTCCGCCTACACCATCATCGAGAAGAAGCACGCCACCTACTACGGCGTCGCCATGGCCGTCAAGCGCATCTGCACCGCCGTCATGCGCGATGAGCAGACCGTTCTGCCTGTCTCCTCGCTCATGGTGGGCGAGTATGGCCTGTCCGATCTGGCCATCTCCATGCCGACCGTCGTTGGCCGCGACGGCGTTGTCTGCCGCGTCCCCGTGCCGCTGAACGATGACGAGCAGCATGAGCTCACCGCCTCCGCAAAGGCCCTCAAGGACATCATCGACAGCGTCGACTTCTCCTGCTAAATGCGGCTCGTTTGAGCAACAGGCTACAATGAAGGCGCCCGGATCCATGTGATCCGGGCGCCTTTTTGGTGCAAGGTAACCTGACCCCAATGCACCGTAGTTGATGGGAGGGCCATGTCGGATTCGCCTAATTTTTTAACCTATGCCCAGACGGCGTTTGATCCGTTTGAGGAGAGGCCGTTCTGCGCGGTGGATAGCCTCGTCTTTGCGTGGTTGTCCTATTTGCGTTTGCCGGGTGATATGGCGGAGCTGACGAACTGGCAGGGCCTAGACGTACGCGAGCTGCTGCGTGCTGAGTGCTACCGGGACATGATTGACGACTTGTGGGATCCAGAGGGGAGCAGGGCCTTGTTGGAGGCCGTGGCAGCAAGCCCTCGCTACCGTGGCGTGCACGTTTGCGGCTATCGTGCCGTGAGCGATGTGGTGGCGACAGAGCAGTTTGCAGCCATGGCGTTCCGGTTTCCGGCGGGGTTTAGCTATCTTTCCTTCCGGGGGACCGACAGTACGATTGTGGGCTGGAAAGAGGACTTTAACATGGCGTTCCGGTGTCCTGTGCCGGCTCAGGAATCCGCGGCGCGTTATGTGGACGAGGCGGCGGATGCGATTGACGGGCCGCTTTTGTGCGGAGGTCATTCCAAGGGTGGAAACCTTGCGGTGTACGGTGCGGCGATGTGCTCCGATGTCACCCGTGCGCGAATCGAACGGGCGTATTCCCATGATGGTCCGGGTTTCGTCGAGGAGTTTCTGAACGGCAACGCCTTTGCCGATCTTTCCGGTCGAATCGACAAGACGCTACCTCGGTCGTCGATCTTTGGCATGATGTTCGAGACGCAGGAGGACTATGCCATCGTTGAGAGCACCGAGTTCAGCCTGCTGCAGCACAATCCCTTTAGCTGGGTGGTTGATGGCCGCGACTTCGTGTACTGTGAGCGCCTGTCCGCCGGTGCTCGATACGTTGATGGCTCCATTCGCGAGATGCTGCTTGCAGTTTCGCCTAGCGAGCGCGAGCGTTTTGTAGATGCGTTGTTCTCCGTGTTTGAGGCTACGGGTGCTGAGCGGTTTGCGGATATCGCTGGGAATCTTCGCGAGAGCCTGCCCGTGATGCTCCAGGCTGCGCAAGGGTTTGACAAGGATACGCGACGCTTTGTCTCGCAGACCATCGTGGCAATCCTTAAATGCGCACTGCTGCCCAAACGACCCCAGATCGACATGCCCGCCGCCGGGAAGAGTTTGGCAGAACAGCTCGAGGCTTGGCAGTCCGAGCTCCTGCGCTAGCCATTGGTGCAAAGCAACCTGTCCCCGATGCACCAATCTTCGATGCGCCTGGGGCGGGCTCGACCGCTATACTGGTTCGTGCCGAAATCGATCTAGAACGGAATGCCGTATATGAAAATCAATCACGCGATTCTGCATATCCTGGACTTTGACTCTGCCGTCAACGTCATGAGCCAGCGCGAGCTCGATATCGAAAGTCGTACCGTGCGTAATTTCGTAACCACGCATCTGCGCCGCGCACGCACCTCGGCCGACAATAAACGCGCCACGTTTGCCGAGAACTCTGCGTTTGGCGGCGAGCTCAAGGGCTATTTCTTTGGCGAGCGCGAGTTCGTGGACCTGTCGCAGCAGATTGCGGAGTTTATCTCTTCCGAGCTCACCAAAGCCGAGAAAGCCGAGTCCACCGACGTGCTCGTGGCCGATTTTGACGACGATGAGGATGCCCGCTGGTTTGCCGTGATGCTGCTGGGCTCCAAGCAGGCTTTTATGCACGAAGTGGGCCGCGAGGAGGGGGAGGTGCGCAACGACATCGCGCGCCACTACGCCATTCTGCCGAACCCCTCGCAAAAGGTGCCGAGCTATGCCATCGTGCGCGCAAGCACCATGGAGATCGGCTACGTGGACAAGAAGCGCAAGATTGCCGGCGAGGACCGTATGCTTATCCCCGATGGCCTGCTGCAGTGCGACACGGGCGTATCGGGCAAGGAGGTCATCGACACCGTGACGCGTGTGGTCGAGGAAGTCGCCGAGGAGCACGGTGCCAACACGGCTGTAGCGCTCGCTAAGGTTAAGGCTGCCGTTGCCGAGAAGGTTGAGGATGACGAGGAGCTGCCGCCTTGGGATATCGTCGATGAGGTCTTTGAGGACGAACCGGTTATCAAGGAGAGCGTGCGCGCGGCACTGACCGAGGAGAAGGTGCCTGAGCGCGTGCCCGTGGAGCGCAAGCAGGTCGAACGCGCGGCCGTACGCAATCACAAGATTCGTACCGACACAGGTATCGAGATCAGCTTCCCCGCCGAGATGGGCTCGAACTCCGAGTACATTGAGTTCGTCAACGAGCCCAACGGCCTCATCTCCATCGAGCTCAAGAATATCGGCAGCATCGAGAATCGATAAGTTGTTGCGTTACAGGTCGAGCATACGTCAGCGAAAACGACCCAGAGCGAGCAAGGTGACGTGAAAGAGGAGGGCATTGACCTTCTGGTCATGCCCGACGATTGAACGTCAGATTGCCGCTCTGGGTCGTTTACA
>URMR01000140.1 GCA_900548935.1 uncultured Collinsella sp. | reverse complement strand
ATCCTCAAGCTCGACAGAGAGATTGATCTCGGCTGGAATATCAGCCGTCTTGTCGTAATAGCGCTTAAGAAAGCCCGATTGAAGCTCTTCCTCGTCGACATCCAGGCCTTTATCGAGGATGAACTCACAAGTTCGAACCGTTCGGCCCTCGCGAACGACAAAGACACAGGCGGCAGAGATAGTCTCTTCGCGATAGAAGCCGATGACGTCGATATCGACGCTCGATGGAAAAACGACCTGTTGACGATCGTCCAGGCCCCTAATGACTTCCAGACGACGCTTGACGCGCGCCGCACGCTCAAAATCGAGTGCCTCGGCTGCCTCCGTCATCTCGGACGTAAGCTCGTCGACGACATCCTTGCGATGGCCCGACAAGAAACGTTCGACACGCTTGACGTTCTTGGCATAGTCGGCAGGGGAAATCGCGCCGACACACGCCCCCGGCCCACGGCCGACATGATAGTCAAAGCAAGGCCGTCCGTTTTGCGCGCAAATCATATTAACGATATCTTCTTCGCCCTTGTGGGACTCGACGATACGGCGGCATCGACGCCACTCCGCACAAGAAGCCGAGCAAATGGGGATGACCTTACGCAGCGTATCGATAGTCTCACGCGCCGCACGGCTGTCGGTATAGGGACCAAAATAGCGCGTGCCGGGCTTATGGCGCTCGCGCGTGTATTTAATAGCGGGAAATAGATCGCTTTTGGTGATAGCGATAAAGGGATAGCTCTTATCGTCCTTAAGGTCGACATTAAAGTACGGATGGTACTGACCGATCAGATTGCGTTCGAGTACCAATGCCTCGTGCTCGGTCTCAACGACGATATAGTCGAAACTCGCCACCAGCTGCATCATAAGTGGGATCTTCTGACGCTCATCTTGCAGCGTTACGTATTGGCGCATGCGGGCGCGCAGGTTTTTCGCCTTACCCACATAGATGACATCGCCCTTGGCATCTTTCCAAAGGTAACATCCGGGCTGCGTGGGAACGCGCGAAACCTGTTCGGCAAGCGTTGGAATGTTATCGTGACCCGCCACGTTTACCTACTTGCGGCGAAGCAGCGAGGAGACCTCGGGCACCTTAAAGGCGATGGCCAGGCCAAAGGTGACGGCGAGCGAGACGATGCCCGCAACGCAAACATAGCCCAAGGTAATCAGAATCGAGCCGCCGAGCGCGCCGAAAAAGTGCTCAAGCGCCCACATGACACCGGCACCCGCAGCCGCACCCAGGCCTCCAAGCAAAAGGCCAAAGAAGCTGCCATGCAGAATAGATTTGACCTGAAGGCCATGCAGGCGACGGCGCAGCCACCACAGCGAGCAGCCAACCAAAATCACGTAGTCGACGACATACGAAAGTGCGATCGCAGGCATACCATAGCCAAGCACCACGCCAAACAACAGCACCGAACCGACCTGCCCAATGGTGGAATAAAGACAATAACGACCGAAGGGCTTCATATCGAGCAAGGCCGAGAAGCTCTTCTGCATAAGCACAACCGCTCCGTAAAGTGGCAACGAAGGAGCCTGGTAAATAAGGAACTCCGACACCAACGCAACACCAGACTCATCGAACTTGCCAGTGCAATAGATCATATTGAGCGGGCGGGCGAAGACGATCAAATACAGCGCAAATGGAATCAGGAAGAAGAGAATCTGAGCAACGCCGTTCGAGATGCCGCTGCGAACACTATCGTAGTCTTGCTCCTGAGCATCATGCGAAAGCTCGGTATAGAGCGCCGTCGAAAGCGAGGCGGCAATCAGCGCGTAGGGCAGCGTGTACCACAGGCGCGCATAGGCGATGACGGAAGGGCCAGTCTCGGGCTGGACCACCAGCGCGGCAGCGTTGGTGATAGAAGTCGAGACAAACATGCACACCGTGGCGAGCAGCGTCGGGATACCGAGCGCAATCGTCTGACGAAGCGCAGGATCCTTAAAGTCGATATGGGTATGGGGATGCACGCCGTACTTGCCAAGCGCGGGAATCTGACATGCCATCTGAACAAAGACACCGAGGGTCGTACCGGCCGCAATCAAGATGATGCCTGTCTGCTCGCCAAATTGCGCGGACACGGGCGCAAAACCAATAAAGCTGGCGATAACGATCACGTTGTTCAAAACGGGGGCGAACGTCGACCAAAAGTAATCGCGATGCGCGTTGAGAACGCCCGAGAACACCGAGCCCAGACCATAAAACAATATCTGGATGGCAAAGAAACGGAACATGAACGCAGCGGTATCCATGCTGCCGCCGTCACCCGAAAGGAACGATTGCGTCCAAATAAAGCCCGGAGCGAACACGGTACCCAGCACCGAAATGCCGCCCAGCAGCAGGAGCAGGATGCCAAGCAGGTTTCCAACATATTCATTTGAGGCTTCGCGGCCCTGTTCACGCCTCACGCCCATGTACACGGGCAAAAACGCCGTCACAAGCATGCCGCCCATCACGAGTTCGTAGAGCATATTGGGCAGGTTGTTAGCGACCTGATAGGAGGACGAGAGCAGCGACATGCCGATGGCGGCTGCCATGGCCCACGTGCGGATGAAACCGGTGACACGCGACAAAATGGTCAGTACGGTCATAAGGCCGGCAGACCGACCAACCGTGGAGTAGTCGGACGAGCCCAGATCGTCTATGTGATCCTGAGATTCCATGTGAGACTCAGGCTGCGGCTTAATCTCATCCACAGAGGAAAGAGACCTGTCCGCTGCAAAGGGGTCATCGACTAAAATCGCATTGTCGCCAGACGCGGCATGATCCCCAAACACCGTATCGACTTCCTGTGTGGCAGTACCTTGACCAGAAAACGACAAGGGAACCCAATCGTCATCGCCGTCGACCGTCACACCTTCGACGGGATCGACAGAACCGAGCGGAGACCATTCGTCATCAGAAAGCAACGGTTCGCCATCATCTCGGGCGTCCTGCGTTGCAGGGCTAACGGCGGCGCCCTGATGCGAACTTTTCCCTTGTGCGGCCATCAAAAACACCGCAGTCTCATCGGGACGCGGAGCATGAGGCGTATCCGAAGTGCTGGACATCCGATCCACGCCTGTACGAGCAGCGGCCAAAAACACAGCCGTCTCGTCGGGTCGAGTCGAGGAAAGCGGCGAATGAGAAGGCACCGGACCGGCACCGGCGGCACGCAAATACACCGCCGTCTCACCCGGATCGGCGGCAGCCGACCAGGCTCTACGAATCTCATGTTCGACCGAAGCCAGCTCAGGCGAAGGCGCCGAGGGGGTCGGCCCGTTTGCAAAATGAGCCCCGCGCTTTGATTCTTCCTGCGGCATCGCTCAGTCCTCTCTCGTAATCGGGGCGACCGTGGCCCCGCAAAATGCAACTAAGTCGTCGGGTGCGACCTCAAGCTGGTAGCCGCGCTTGCCTCCCGAGATAAAAATGGTATCCCAAAGGACACATGTCTCATCGATCAGCGTCCGATAACGCTTTTTCATACCGACAGGACTACAGCCACCGCGCACATAGCCAGTCGCGGCAAGCAAATCCTTCACGTGCATCATGGCGAGAGATTTCTCCCCTGCGGCGCGTGCGGCAGCTTTCAGGTCAAGTTCATCGGCAACGGGAATGCAGCACACAACGTGATCGTTTGACGGCGTGACACAGACCAGGGTTTTGAATCCCTGGCCGGGCTCCTCACCAAGCTGTTCTGAAATCGCAACGCCAAGGCCCACTGATTCATCGCCATCGTCTTCGTACGTATGGAGAACATAAGGAATGCCGGCGCTTTCCAGCTCACGCATGGCGTTGGTCTTTGGCGTCTTCACGGCCTTCGGCATGGCATATCCTTTCCCTCATATACGAACGTAAGATTTAAGTATATGTCCATTTGCGTGGCATACGCCATCTCGACAAAGAGAGCGCCACCGAATCGCAAGGAGTCGGCGGCGCTCATGTTTCAAAAACACCTATGTATTAGGCATCGAGTTGCGCTTGACGCTCCTTATCGCGTTTGAGCAACGGCGCCAAGAACTTGCCGGTATAGCTCTGCGGGCATGCCGCAACCTGCTCTGGCGTACCCGAGACCACGACAGTTCCGCCGCCGTTGCCACCCTCGGGACCCATATCGATCAGGCGATCGGCGACCTTGATGACATCGAGGTTGTGCTCGATCACCAGCACCGTATTGCCCGCATCGACTAGACGCTGAAGCACATCTAGCAATTGGCGAACGTCCTCAAAATGAAGACCGGTCGTAGGCTCGTCCAAAATATAGAACGTCTTGCCCGTCTGGCGTCGATGAAGCTCCTTGGCGAGCTTCACACGCTGCGCCTCGCCGCCCGAGAGCGTCGTGGCGGGCTGGCCCAGGCTCACGTAGCCTAAGCCTACATCGTACAGCGTCTGGAGCTTGCGCTTAATCTGCGGGATATTCCCAAAGAAGGCCAGCGCCTCGGTGACGCTCATGTCGAGCACGTCCGAGATGGTCTTGCCACGGTAGGTGACCTCGAGTGTCTCGCGGTTGTAGCGTTTACCGCCGCAAACTTCGCAGGGAACGTAGATATCGGGAAGGAAGTGCATCTCGATCTTGATCTGCCCGTCGCCCTTGCACGCCTCGCAGCGCCCGCCACTCACATTAAAGGAGAAACGACCCGGCGAGTAGCCGCGCGCCTTCGACTCCGGCGTACTCGCAAACAGCGCGCGAAGATCATCCCACAGGCCGATATAGGTAGCAGGGTTGGAACGCGGCGTGCGGCCAATCGGCGACTGGTCGATATCGATAACCTTATCAAAGTTCTCGATACCCTGAATCTCCCGATATTTGCCCGGCGTCTCCTGCAGTCGATTGGTTACCGATGCAACCCCTTTGTAAATAATCCGGTTCACCAAGCTGCTCTTGCCGGAACCGGATACACCGGTCACGCATACCAGCTTTCCTGCCGGAATCTCCACATCGATATTCTTCAAGTTGTTCTCCGCAGCCCCCAGCACTCGAAGGGACAGTCCGTTTCCTTCCCGTCGCTTCGCCGGAATTTCGATTTTCCGAACCCCGGACAGATACTGACCGGTGATGGATTCCTTAC
>URMR01000139.1 GCA_900548935.1 uncultured Collinsella sp. | reverse complement strand
GATGCTCGGCATAAGAATCTGGGCGAGGTAGTCGGTCTCGAGTTTGGTCGTGGCGTCTGCCTTGCCGTCTTTACCGACCAGGTCGTTTTTGATCTGGCTGTATGTGTAGCGGTTGCCGGTCGTGAGCTCGACAAGCTCAATCGCCGTATCCATGGGGTAGGTCGACACGGGGTTCTGCGTGCGCCCGTTGATGATTTGCGGGATCACATACGGATAGACAGGGCCGCTGGCGTAGACGGTGTAGCCGTTGCCTAGGTTGACCGTGCCCAAAACCGTATCGCCGTCGTCGGGCGTAAAGGTCTCGCCGTCGCGCACGGCGACAAGCGTCACGATTGGCGTATTGGCGTCATCGCCCAGATAGATGCACAGCGTGCTGCCATTTTGCCAGGTAGCAACCTTACCGTACCACTCGACGGGGATATCGAGCTGATACAGATCCGTCGCCTTATGCCGAGCATCGGCATCGCGCGCGGCCTGCGCTTCGCTCGCGTTCACGGCGTTAGCGGCGGCATCACGGCGAGCGGTTGCCGCCTGCTGAAGTATCTTGGCGGCTGCGGCAGAGCTACAACCGCCCTCCTCGGCATATTTGGCCGCGGCATCGATCTGGTCGTCGGTCACCGTGTCTGCCGAAGGTACCTTAAGCTTAAAGGATGCCTGAGCGCTCAGGTCCTGCCCGTCGCTCTTTACGCTGACCTGCGCCTTGGTGGTCGGCACGGTGTAAATGGTACCGTCGGCTGCGATGGGGGACCCAGCGATGGAGAGCGTATAGTCACCGGGCAGCAGCTTGATGCCGCGACCGTGCTCGTCAACATAGAGCGTTTCGCTCACGGAGGAGCCGTCAGAATCCTGACCGCTCACCTGTACGGGAATCTTGGAGCCAGTGGAACAGTCGAGGCCCGCGGCATGCACGCCAATCTGCACCGACATCATCGTGTGGGCATTGGCGGCGACAGCGGCAGCCTGCTCTTGCTGATATCCGTTCCAGGCAGCATAGCCTGCACCGCCGGCGACGAGCGCGACGGCCACGACACCGGCGACCATCAGATTGCGGCGCTTGGGCGACATCTTGCGATGGCGGACCTCGGCCTCGCGTGCCGAGGGAACGGACGGCAGGGGTATATCGCCCATGGCGATGGTCTCGTCCACGGCTGGTGCGGAACCCAGGCCAGGAAGCTCGCGAGTCAGCGAATCCTCGGCCGGCAAGCTGTCGAGCAAGACGGTTTCCTCGCCCGTGTCGGATTCGGGCTGGTTGCCGGCCTCGCTTTCGGTGCCTTCGTGATCTGCCTCATCCTCGGCAGGCTCAACGTCGCCTGCATCCTGATCATCGGATTGCGCCTCGGTTTCCGGCTCATCCTGCACATCAACGCCCGAATCGTCAAACGCAATCTCATCGAGTGAAATCCGGTCTAAGCTCTCCAGGGCCTCGGCGCACGCTTCTGCATCTTGGGCCGCATCCTCTTGGCCCATCGTCTCATCATTCATACATCCCCCAAGCTCAATATCGGGACAACAATGTACCCAAAAACAGAGTCATATAGAGCTGTCAGGCGATTGGAAATCTGATTTTATCTGTGCGAGAGGTTTTGAATATGTGCGTGGATGCGCGTAACAACAAAAAGCCCCCGGAAAGCGGACAAATCGCTTTCCGGGGGCATGCAATACGTTGCATTGCGCGGAGTCGGCCAGGCGGCTTCACATTCAAGCGACGTTTGCGTCAGGCGCGTTACTCGGCGTGCGCGTAATCAACCTTGGCGCGGCGGGCGGTAGCCTTCTCCCAATCGCTGGTGCCCTCAAAGACATCCTGCTTATAGGGATTGCGGCCGAGCTTCTTGGCACGGTAGGCGATGTAGATGATCGCGGCGACGTTGGCGACCAGTGCGGCGATCGAGACCGCGGTAGCGGCGCCGGGGTCGAGCGTGGAGTGGGTCACAAAGATGGACTCCTCCTGGAAGTAGGGGAATACCTGGGCAAACATGCACCAAATAGCCAGCGTAAAGGCGCGGTTCTGGATCCAGCCGCCCTTGTTCCAGATAAAGGCGGCGACGGTGGGCGCCAGCAGCAGCGCAAAGCCGCAGAACCAGGAGTGGGTGGGCAGGCAGTTGTAGGTGTAGCAGAAGTTCCAGATATCGTAGGCGATGATGTAGACCCAGGTCATATCGGGCCACAGCATGTCGGTCTGATCCTCGGAGGCGTAGACACTCCACCAACCGGTCATGCAGAAGATGTTGATGAGACCGGCGATGCCGTTGAACACGTTGTTCCAGCCGGCAAGCTGTGTGGCACCCTCGGAAGTGACCCAGGTGGACTCGCCCAGGACAAAGAAGTGATAGGCGCTCTCGAAGTCGGACACGACGGCGATCAAGATGTTGATGGCGACGATCACAAACGGCCACGCACGGAACCAATGCGCCTTGCCGATCTTGCCCCACTGGTACTTAATGGCAATGAAGCCCCAGCAACCGGCCAGCGCCGCGTACACCTTGGCGTAGTGGAACCAGCTGTTCTGGTACACATGGGTGGGGTTGGTGAGCGCCCACTCGGCGCCTTGCGAAACGCCCACGGCGATGGCGACGCAGTAGATGGTCATGGCCAGCGGAGCCACGCCAAAGATGATTGCCGCGCCCAGCTTGGTGCGGCGGCCGACCTCGTTGAGCACGATCAGGCCAATAAAGACCATGGCCCAGCCAGCCCAGTGGATAAGGGTATCGCTACCCCAAACGTCGAACAGCATGCTGCTCTCCTTTCACACGCCCGCGGCCCCTCTTCTGATCGCGGGCAGTTTGGCCAAATGTCGTCAGTTCTGGGGCTTGCGCTCCGGATACTTGGCGGTATAGCCCTCGATGTGGAGTGTCGAGGCGATGATTTCCTTGACCGTCTCGTCGGGCACATCGGGGTGCGTGCGGATATACATCAACAACCCCATGATGAGGGTGTAGAACGTCTCGTAGACATGGTCGATGCGTAGCTCATGATGGGTGACAAAATCCACCACGGTGGTGTCGCAGATATACTGAGCCACGCGCTGGACCACGTTGTGCAGAAAGCCGCCGTAGAGTGCGCCGCTGCTCGAGGTGAGCGTGCTTGGCGGCTCGTGGCCGCTGGCGACCAGGCGCTTGAAGAGCGGGGCGACGGTGTCGAGTGCGCCTTCGATGTCGCCAACCGTGCGGCTGGCATTCCACTGCTCGAGCTCGGAGATAAAACCGTCGATTGCCTCGTCCATGACGGCGGTGACGGCGGCGTCCATATCGGCAAAGTAGTGGTAGAACAGCGAGCGCGTGCAGCCGGCTCGCTTGGTCACGGCCGATACCGATAGGTGGGACACGCCCAGCTCGGAGCTTACGGTGCGCACGGCATCGAGGATCTCGCGACGGCGTTCGTCGCCCGTCAGGCGCTTTGTCGTGCTGTCGGGCGCGGGGACGGCGTCGGCCACAGAAGTGTTCGCTGCATTATCGCTCATGCGCTTGCCGCCTTTCATCCGTTTGAGCCCGACCGTTCACCTAACAGTCTTGAATATTGTTGACGGTTCGTCAATACTGTTTTTGACACAATGTCAACAATGGCGGGTGAACGGCATGGGGGCATGTCCGGCCTGCAAAAAAGAGGGGCGCCGCGGTCTCGCCGGGCTGTGGCAAGAGAAGGGACAACCATGATTCTCAACGGACCGGGGATTAGCTACACCGAGCCCGATATCGGTGCGGAGTTTGTGCCGCCGCTGCCGGAGCATCCGCGCGAGGCCATCGTCAAACTGTGCGAGCACTGCACCAACCGCCTGCTGCATCGCGACGAGCTGCTGGGCTACGAGTACTGGTCGTTTGCCGAGGCCGCGACTGACGAGCAGGCCGAAGTGCTCTGCAAGATGAAGATGCGCCGTCCCTACACGCTGCCCGAGATGGTCAAACTCACCGGCATGCCCGAGGCCCAGATCGAGAAGATGCTCGACGACATGAGCTACACGGGTCTGCTCGAGTACAACTGGGAAAATCCCGAGCGCGCCAAGCAGTGGGTGCTGCCCATGCTGGTACCGGGTTCCGCCGAGTTCCTCAACATGCGCGTGAGCCAGCTCGAAGAGCATCCGGTCTATGCCAAGTTTTTTGAGCAGGCGTCCAAGGCGCCGCTGTCCAAGGCCACGCCGATGGTGCCGCCCGGAGGCGCCGGCATCGGCATGCACGTCATTCCGGTCGAGAAGGCCATTGATGCCACGAGCACCTCGGTGCCGATCGAGCATATCGAGCATTGGCTCGACAAATACGATGGCAAATATGCCGCTAGCACCTGCAGCTGCCGCGCGAGCCGTCGCGTGATGGGCGAGGGCTGCGCCGACGACCCCGCCGACTGGTGCATTGCCGTGGGCGACATGGCCGACTATGTGGTCGAGACCGACCGCGGCCATTACGTGACGCGCGAGGAGGTCTACGACATCTTGCGCCAGGCCGAGGACAACGGCTTTGTGCACCAAATCACCAATATCGACGGTGAGAACAAGATCTTCGCCATCTGCAACTGCAACGTCAACGTGTGCTACGCCCTGCGCACATCGCAGCTGTTCAACACACCCAACCTGTCGCGCTCGGCCTATGTCGCCAAGGTCGAGAAGGACAAGTGCGTGGCCTGCGGTCGCTGCGTTGAGGTGTGCCCGGCCGGTGCTGCCAAGCTCGGCCAGAAGCTCTGCAGCAAAAAGGCCGGCGGACAGGTGCCCGAGTATCCGCGCCAGGAGCTGCCCGACGCCACCAAATGGGATCACACCAAGTGGTCGCCCAACTACCGCAACGATAACCGTATCGAGACGCACGAGTCCGGCACCGCGCCCTGCAAGACGGCCTGCCCCGCGCACGTTGCCGTTCAGGGCTACTTAAAGCTCGCGGCGCAGGGCCGCTATGACGAGGCGCTCGCGCTCATCAAGCGCGAAAACCCGCTGCCTGCCGTGTGCGGCCGCATTTGCAACCGCCGCTGCGAGGACGCGTGCACACGCGGTAGGGTCGATTCCGCCATTGCCATCGACGAAGTAAAGAAGTTCATTGCGCAGCGCGACCTTGACGCTGCAACGCGCTA
>URMR01000138.1 GCA_900548935.1 uncultured Collinsella sp. | reverse complement strand
CGTATAAAACGGGCGGGACAAAGAGCCATCTGTCGCTTTGTCCCGCCCGTATTTTGCTTGGTTGGACTTTATTTGCCCGAAGCTACGCCCATGCCGTAGCCGATGATGAGGCCGTGCATCTCGGCGTAATAGGAATCCAGACCGTTGCAGGGCATGATGATGGTCTTGGAGCCGGGCCAATGCTCCACAATGCGGCTGGCAAGCGCCTGGGCGCCCGCCTCATTTTCGACATGGTCGATGACGACTTCTCCGCCGGTAAAGCCCTCGGCCTCCATGGTGTCGACAATCTTTCCAAGCATCTTCTTTTCGCCACGGGTGTGACCAACCAGCTTGATCTCCCCCTCCTCGCTTGCTGTGCCTAAAACTCGAATGTTGAGTTTATTGGCGATAACCCCAGCTGCCTTGGGAATACGTCCGGCCTTGGCGAGATTTTCGTAATTGCACAGGCTAAAGAGGATCTTGCTGTTCAGTTCCAGCTCATCAAAATAGCTGCAGGCTTCTTCAAATGAAACGTCTGGATTGCTTGCGAGATAGCGGTCGAACAGCAGGAAGATCAGGTCCATTTTGCCGCCGGCTCCGCGTGAATTGACCAGATGAATCTGTCGGTCCGGGTCCTCGGCAAGAACCAAATCGCGGGCCGTGGCGGCGGCGTTGTAGCTCCCCGATACTCCCTCCGAGATGGGCATACAAATCGTCTTGTCGGCAAGCTTAAAGAGTTCGCTCCACTCGCCTACGCTTGGACAGGCGCTCGAAGAAGCGCTCGACTCCGCCTGCACGGCGCAATTGAGTTCGTGAACGTCGAGCGTGAGGTCATCGACGAACTCGCGCTCCCCCACTCGAATTTTGAGGGGTGCAAATGCAAAGGCGGTATGGGGTGCGGTCGGTTGCCAATCGCGGAGGTTGCAGCTTGAATCGGAGATAAGTGCCCAGCTCATATGGGGTCCTTTCTATTTACTCAAGCCTAATTATAACTATCTTGCTGAATTCTGTTCTATATCTAGTATTCAGAACTAGATAAAAGCTTATTGAAGATAAGTTGATTGGCGGAGATAAAGAATGGGCCCCGTAGCGGAAAAGCCGCGAGACCCATGTCGGATGCTGTGAAGTGTTACTTAATAGCGCACAAAGATATAATCATTACCCATGCTCCAACTAATGGAGGTCTTAATAACTCCTGTGTTGTAGTTAGAAGCATGAATCATCTCGCCGTTTCCAACGTAAATGCCGGTATGGCGGGAATTTACAACGACGTCTCCCGGTTGCGGATCGGTCACACGATGCCAGCCCATAAACGTAACGGTGGTGCCCAAACGGCAATAACGACCGGTGAGGCAGTAGCTAACGAATCCCGAGCAGTCAAAGCTGTTCGGTCCAATGCCGCCCCAGGAATAAGCGCAACCAAGCTTGCTGTAGGCACGCGAAACAACGGTGCCGCCGTCAACGGACTGGCTCGGCGCAGAAGGGGTCGGAGCCGGAGCGGGAGTCGAGGGTTGAGGCGTGGGGGCCGGAGCGGGCGTGGGAGTGGGCGCAGGCGTGTTGCCGCCGTTGTTGCTCGTACCGCCACCGTTGTTGGTGTTCTCGGTCGTGCCAGCGGTCTCAGTGTTCACCGTGGCCTTCTCGGCAGTGCTGGCGTTAATGCCGGCCTGCAGTGCGGCATTGGCCTCTGCCTCGGCGGCAAGCTCGGCCTGCAGCTGCGAGTCCAGGGAGTTCACAACGTTTTGAGCCTCGGCCTGCTGAGCGTTGAGCTCGTCGACCTTCTTTTGCGTGGCGGCGACGTTCTGCTCCTGCTCGGCCTGCTTGTTGGTAAGTTCCTGCTTAAGCTCTTTGACCTCTTGGATGGTCTGGGCTTGTTTGTCGGAAACCTTGCCGTAGTAGAACAGGCGGTTGAGCATATCGCCCAGGTCATCGACACCCGTCAGAACCTGGAGAAGGCTCAGGCCGCCGGTCTTGTACTCGCCGGCAACGTAGTTAGAAAGCTTGGCCTGGCCATCGGCGATCTCCTGCTGCTTTTGCGTGATCTCGCCAGCGGTCTGGTCGAGTGCCTGCGTTTGAGTGGCGAGCTCGTCGTAGATCTGCTGGGTTTGCGTGCCGATCTGCTCGAGTTTTGCACGAGCAGCGGCAAGGTCGGATGCGGTATCGGCATAGGCCGGAGTCGCGAGGCCCAGGCCCAAAACACAAGCGAGGGTTGCCGTAGCAGCGCAGCGTGCCATGTTTTTATGCGTGTTTGCTGTGCGCATGTAGCTTCCTTTCCAGTAACTAAGGGTAACGGCTAGTCCACCGTCACCAGGCTAAAGAGCTCCACATCGTCATCAGACGGCGTGAGCTTCTCGCGCGGGTTGAGAAACGCAAGCTCAAGGATACAACCGTAACCGATAAGCTTTGCGCCCATATCTCGCACCAGTTTACCTGTTGCCTCGACGGTTCCGCCCGTCGCGACCAAGTCGTCCAGAATCAACACGGTATCTTTAGAGCTGATAGCGTCGGCATGGATCTCAATGGAATCCGTTCCGTACTCGAGCTCGTAGCTCTGGCTCACGGTCTCGCGCGGCAGCTTGCCCGGCTTACGAGCGGGTACAAAGCCGGCACCCAGGGCGACAGCCACGGGCACGCCGACCATAAAGCCGCGAGCCTCGGGACCAACAACCTTGGTGATACCCATGCCGGCAAAATGCTCGGCCAGGGCATCTACCATGGCCTTTAGTGCCTCGGGATTACCAAAGAGCGGCGTGATGTCCTTAAAGACGACTCCGGGCTCGGGATAGTCGGGGATGTCGACGATATGAGATTCGAAGTCGTACATGACGTGACCTTTCATGGATTGCCGGGTGGACGGCGGTTATTTACCCGTGTTAGCAGACAGGCTATGCGAGGGGGCGACGACCTTGGACGGATGCACGAGCGACTCGTCCTTCGCGGCAACCGCGGGAACGCTTGCCTCTTCGCTTTTGGCCTTGGTTGATTCGGAGCGTGCGATCTCCTCGTCAAGAGCATCGATATCGGCGTCCTCGACCACAGCGTTGAGTGACTCAAAAACGCGGTTCTTGAGCAGTGCGGTGTGCACACCTTCCGTTAGGTCGTGAAGCTTCTTAAACGCACGTTCGAGCTTGGCGTCGCGCTCGTCATCGGAGGTATCCATTCCGAGCATGCTCACGAGCACCTGCTCAAACATCGAGGACTCACGGTTTGCCGACGATACATACTGGCGCAGGTTGCGCGGCTCGATGTGGAAACGCGAAAGCTCGGAGCAGTAACGGATGATCGGGAAATCGCGGCCATCGACAAGCTCACGGTTCTGCGGGCTCTTGATGATGCGAATGAGGTCGTTTTCGGCCAGGGAGCGGATAAACGAGATCTCGACACCGAGCATATCGGGGATGGTCTCGATGGGATGCAGCTTTTGCTTAGTCTCCTTGGGCTCCGTCTTGAGCGGAACGTCGGACAGCAGGCCCACCTCGTAGGCGAGCGTAGACAGGTCCGTGGCGTTTTCCAGGCGCTGCTTGATCACGTTGAGCGGCATGTAGCGAGTCTTCTGCAAGTGCAGAATGACCTCTAGGCGATCAACGTCCTCCTTGGAGTACTGACGATAGCCCTTAGGCGTGCGATGAGGGGTGATGAGCCCCTCATCTTCGAGAAATCTAATTTTTGAGTTTGAAAGATCGGGGTATGCGCCTCGAAGTAGATTGACGACCTGGCCGATACTCAGATAGTTGCGTTCGGCCATGCCCTACTCACCGGTTTCGATGCGCTCCGGCGTGCTCTCGTGATAGATGAGCGTAAACGTACCGATCTGGACGGAAGATCCGTCGTGAAGCGGTGCGCCGTTGACGATAGCGCCGTCAACCCACGTACCGTTGAGCGACCCCAGATCCTCGATGCGGGCTCCCAGACCCTCGCGAATAATGCGCGCGTGGCTACGCGACACGGTCATGTCGTTGAGGAAGATGCCGTTGGCGGGATCGCGGCCGATGGTGGTCACATCGTCCTCGAGCTCAAAGGCGGCGCCGGTCTGCGGGCCCTTGACGATAGATAAGACGGGCGCGGTGATGTGCACGTTGGCCATGAGGTCGGGAACGGTGACATCGCTCGAGGGAACGCGGAAAACGCAGGTGGCGTCTGAGGCCTTATCGTTCTGAGGCATATTGTTAACCATGTTGTCCATGACAACCCCTAACTTAACGCGGACATGCCGCAAAGAATGAACTGTACGTAATCATACCCCAATGACTTAGTCTTCGATTTCGGGGTTAAGAAAGTCGATGTCTTCGTCCTCGGGATGCGCGACAGCCTGTTTAATGGCCGATCCACCCTTAATGGAATAGATAACAGCGGTGAGCATGGAGAAGATGACTCCGCCGTACACAAAGAAGATGCCAAGCGGTACCGGGCTGCCGTTGAGACCCGGGAAAGCCGTGAACGTAGCGGGCAGCAGATGCCAGCCATCCACAGTGGGAAAGCCAAGCAGCATGAGCGAGAAACCGGTCATGAGCAGCGCCGTGGCAATTTTGCCGGGAAAGACGACGTCAATGGGACGACGGTGATAATGGCGCACGATGAGCGTGCCGATGCCCAGGTAGATATCGCGGCCGATAATGAGCACGCAGACCCAGATGGGAAGCTCGCCGCGAACTACCAGGCCCAGCACACCGGTAAACAGCAGCGCACGGTCGCAGATGGGATCCATAACCTTACCGAGCCACGAGACCGTTTTGGTCATGCGGGCAATCTGACCGTCCATCCAGTCAGTGGAGGCCGCGATGGCATAGATGATGATCGCGACGACACGGTTGTTATCCGTCACAAACAGGTACAGAAAGACCAGCGTGAGAATCAGGCGCGTGAAGGTAATGAAATTGGAGATCGTAAAGATCTTATTCGACGGGTAATCGGAGGTGCCGATAAGCTCCTTTTTGATCTTCTTTTTGATGCCCACAGGACTCCCCCGCTGGTAAACGACAAAACTTTCGATACTATACCCGTTCTGGCGATGTCTATCCAGCGCGAGCATAGAGAGTCCAGACATATATAAGACCCCAACGGCCGTTACGGCTTCGTTAGAAACGCGCCCCACCATGGATGGTGAACCCGA
>URMR01000137.1 GCA_900548935.1 uncultured Collinsella sp. | reverse complement strand
CGAGAGGTTCTTTTAGAGCGCCCGCGCGTTGGGTACCCTGTTAGATATATGCCGAGTATCTAACGAAGGATTCACCATGCCTTACAACCTAGAACCATCGACCAAGCGCCGCAAAGCGCAGTCCCGCATCGTCCTCCTTTTCGCACTGATCGCGCTTGCGCTGACCGTACTTCCCACGGCGTCCTTCGCCGGTACAGACACCGCGGGCAACGTACTCGCAACCGAAGCTGACTCAAGTCCGTCTGGCGTCGAGGGTGATCTGTATTGGGCCGGCCAAAACCTTAACCTGGACGATGCCTCTATCGACCGCGATATTATCGCGGCGGGCGACAGCCTATCGATTCGCGACTGCACCGTAGGCGGAGCCGTTCGCCTGGCGGCGCGCGCCATCGATATCTCCAAAACCGCAATCGATGGCAGCGTGACGGTAGCCGGTCAGCATGTCGTGCTCAACACTGGTAGCACCGCCAACTGTTTTTACGCGATGGGTGAGACAGTTGCCCTGCGAGGCTCCACCAAGTCGGCAGCACTTGCGGGCGATACGGTGACCATCGACGGCACCGTCGAGGGCGATGTCGAGGTTTGGGCCGATAAGCTCGTCTTGGGCAAAAACGCTCATGTCACCGGCACGGTGAACGCCCACATCTCCGAGGATCCCGAGCGGGCCGAGGGCGCTCAGGTCGGAGCCCTCAAGATCGACCGTACCGAAAACGAGGACACCTCAACGATTAACGACGCCATCGGCGGCATCGTCGCCGCGGCGCTTTCTACCTGCTTTGTCGCGATCCTCCTCGAGCTCGTCTTTCCGCGCGCGACCGCCAGCGCCGCCGGCATGCTTCGTCAACGACCTACCCCTCTGTGGGTGAGCGGTCTTTTGGGCGCGGTGGCCGCCGTTCCCGCCGTCCTGTTGCTCATCATCTCGATTGCAGGCCTGTCGCTCGCCGGAGCCCTCATGTGCGCCGTGATTGGCATCGCTCTGGTCTCGGCGGCATTTATGGGCACCGCAATCGCCCGCATGGTCGGACACAGCCAGAACCGCTACGCCATGGCGGCTGTGGGCGGTGTGATCGCAGGCGCCCTCACGGGACTTCCCCTCATCGGCGACTTCATCAGCGGCGTAGCCTTCGTCTTTACGCTCGGCTACGTCATCCAGATCATCTGGCGCAACGCCCGCCTCAAACCGCAGCAGGCCGCCAATACTCCGGGCCTTCCCTCCGCCTAGCCGTCAACCCCCACAAAAGCAACTGCCACAAAAGGGCCAGACACATTTGTGGTGGCGCAAAGCAACCTGACCCCATTGCACCAAAAAGGGCGCCGACCATTGCGGTCGACGCCCTTTCTTATTGGCGGTTATAAGCCCCAGCGCTTATTTGTTGACCTGACCGGCGCGGACGGCGGCCTTCTTGCGGTCGGTGGCATTGAGCAGACGCTTGCGCAGGCGGATGTTCTTGGGAGTGATCTCCACCAGCTCATCGTCGGCGATGTATTCCAGCGCCTCCTCCAGCGAGAAGGTGCGGGGCGGCACCAGCTGGACGGAGATATCGGAGGTCGAGGAACGCTGGTTGCCCAGGTTCTTGGTACGGGCGATGTTGACGACCATGTCGCCGGCCTTGCTGCGCTCGCCCACGATCATGCCCTCGTAGCACTCGGTGCCCGGCTCAACAAACAGCTGGCCGCGCTCCTGCAGCGTACCCAGGGCGTAGGCAACGGCCTTCTCGGTGGTCATGGAGATCATGGCGCCGTTCTGGCGGTTGCCGATCTCGCCGGCATAGGGACCGTACTCCAAGAAGGTGTGGTAGAACACGCCCTCGCCGTGAGTGACGTTCATGATGCGATTCTTAAGACCCATGATGCCGCGGGTCGGAATCTTAAACTCAAGGTGCGTCACGATGCCCGAGGTATCCATGCTCGTCATGATGCCGCCGGAGGTGCCGAAGACCTCAACGACCTTGCCCGAGTACTCGTCCGGGCACTCGACGACAGCCTGCTCGACGGGCTCCATCTTGTTGCCGTTCTCATCCTTCTTAAACAGAACGCGGGGACGACCGACCTGGAACTCAAAGCCCTCGCGGCGCATGGACTCCATCAGGACGGACAGGTGCAGAATGCCGCGGCCCGAGACCTCGACGCCGCTCTTGTCCTCGAGCTCCTCGATCTTCATGGTCACGTTGTTCTCGGCCTCGTTGAACAGACGCTCCTTGAGCTGACGGGCACCCACGATGTCGCCGTCGCGACCGACGAGCGGGGAGGTTGAGGCCTCAAAGACGATGGACAGGGTCGGCGGGTCGATCTCGATGGGTTCGAGCTCGACGGGGTTCTCGGGATCGGTGTAGACATCGCCGATATCGGTGCGGTCGATGCCCACGACGGCGGCGATGTCGCCGGCGCCGACTTCCTGGCACTCGGTGCGGCCCAGGTAGTCGAAGGTAAAGAGCTGCTTGACGGTAGCGGTGGCGCTGGAGCCGTCGTTCTTGACGACCAGGATCTGATCACCCTGGTGGATGGTGCCGGAGTACACGCGACCGATACCGATACGGCCGACGAAGTTGGAGTGGTCGATGGTCACGCACTGCATGGCCAGCGGGGCGTTCTCGTCAACCTCGGGAGCGGGCATGTCGTCGATGATCATATCGAGCAGCGGATACATGTCCATGTTGCCGTCGTTGGGGGCAAGGCGGGCAAAGCCATTCATGGCGCTGGCGTAGACCACGTGCTCCATGGCAAACTCGAGCTGGTCGTCGGTGGCGCCCAGGTCGGCCATAAGGTCCAGGCAGTCGTTGTAGGCCTTCTCGGGGTTGGCGCCCGGACGGTCGATCTTGTTGATGACGATCATGATCTTGAGGCCGGTGTCGATAGCGTGACGCAGTACGAAGCGGGTCTGGGGCATGGGGCCCTCAAAAGCGTCGACCAGCAGCAGGGCGCCGTCGGCCATACGCAGCACGCGCTCGACCTCGCCGCCAAAGTCAGCGTGGCCCGGGGTGTCGATGACGTTGATCTTAACGTCCTTGTACTCGATAGAGATGTTCTTAGCGAGAATCGTAATGCCGCGCTCGCGCTCCTGGTCGTTGGAATCCAGGACGCGGTCCTCGACCTGCTGGTTGGCACGGAAGGCGTCCGTGGCACGCAGGAGCTTGTCGACCATCGTCGTCTTGCCGTGGTCGACGTGAGCGATGATGGCGATGTTCCTCAGATTGTCTACGCGCATGTAGTTCCCCTATCTTCTATCTATATATAACCGGCACGCGTATGCGACCCGCCCAGCAACACAACGCTCGGCGGGAATAATGAGCCTTTTACCGAAAACTCGTTTATTTTAGCGATTTTAGATAAGAGGGGTTTCCTCGCCTGCAGGTTCAGGGTCGCTCCACATAAAACCATCGCCGGCGCCCACACCCTCGTACAGTACATATGCCGAAAAGCCGCTCTCGAGCGTTGTCTCAAAGAAACTCACGAGCAGGGCGTCATGGTAGCCGCCGTCAATTTCGACGCATCCGGTGTAGCCGATGGCGTAACGGGCGATGCGGCCCAGGCCCTCGTCCTTAAGACCCATCTTGTGCTCGGAAATAAAGTTGGTGGCCGCCTCCAGGCACGCCTCTTCGCCGTCCTCGTCGAGCGCCGCCAGATATCGGTTGGAAGCAGCGTCCTCAATCGCCACAACTACGCCCGGATTCTCGCCGGCGGCAAGGTCGTCCAAGAACGCACCAATCAGGTCACACACCATGGCGTCGAGCTCGGCGGAGACGTTACCGGCGTCCTGCATATCCTGTGCCATTTTTAGACCTTCCCATCGAGTCCGGCGTCGTTACATCTCTTGTGCCTCGGCAGCGATCTTGGCGGCGGCGTCGCGGGCGCGCATCATATCGGCCGCGCGCTTATCGAGAACCTTGATCTGGTTGGTCAGCATCACGGCATCGACTACGCCCCAGATGACCAAGCCCGTCGAAATCGAAAACCCAAGCGCACCAACTGTACCACGAAGGCGCGATGAGATTGCCGCGACAAGTGCGGAGACGGCAACCATCTTGATAAAGGAGGCACGGCGCTCGCGAAGCGTACGGGCCTGCGTCACGTAGGCGATGCGTGCGGCCTCGGACGCCTCCGAGCGCATCTGGGCCTCGCGGGCAATAGCGGCGACCTCGGCCGAGACGCCACGCTCCATCAGTGCATACTCCGTCTCATGACTACCCGTCATTTAAAAATCATCGGGCGAGAGCGTATGGACGAACTCGTCGAACTTCTCAAATTCCTGCTCGTCATCGATTTCCTCGGCAACCGGAGATACGGTGCCCAGGCGGTTCATGATGTCGTCCTCCACAAACATGGGAGCATTGCTGCGTACGGCGAGAGCGATGGCATCGCTCGGACGCGCATCGATCCTATGCTCGCTGCCGTCGGCCAAAACAACGACCGTCGCGTAGAACACGGGCGGCTCGGCACGGACAATCTCAATACGCTCAAGCTTTGCATCCAGGGCATCAAGCGTATCGAGCAGCAGGTCATGGGCAATCGGGCGCTCGGCTCGACCGCTGTCGATACCGCGGCTAATAGCCGCAGCCTCAAACGAACCAGTTTGGATAGAAAGGGAGCGCAGCGGCGCGGGGGAGTCCGATTCGCTGCAGCGCTCGCGAAGTACGATAAGCGATGGCACGGGACCGGCGGCCATGACGATGGTCTCTATGTCGACACGAACCATGGAACACCTCCGGTACGTAGCGGTTAACACGCGGCGCCTTCGCCGCATTGAATTGCTATACTACCCAATCTTTCGCACAGCACACAAAACCAAAATGAGTTTTATAGCACACAAGAAAAAAGCCCCGAGGCAATACCTCGAGGCTCTTCACAGTTTTGATGGTGGACCTGACAAGATTCGAACTTGTGACCTCCCGGTTATCAGCCGGACGCTCTAACCAACTGAGCTACAGGTCCATCATGGTGGAGGTTAGGGGGATCGAACCCCTGACCTCAGGCTTGCAAAGCCCGCGCTCTCCCAGCTGAGCTAAACCCCCACGGAGACAGTAATAAACACCCCAGCGGCGACTCGGCTCTCGCTGGGGTGTTTATTGCGAAAGAAAGTGGTGGACCTGACAAGATTCGAACTTGTGACCTCCCGGTTATCAGCCGGACGCTC
>URMR01000136.1 GCA_900548935.1 uncultured Collinsella sp. | reverse complement strand
TCAATGCGATCCGAAACACGACATCCCGGTGATCTTCGACCGCCTGTCTAAATGCTTGTTCTTCCATAATCACCTCCTGGTGACGTTAATGATTATCGATGAGGCCCTCACCATAGATACGCTCTGGCCGGACGAATTGTTTCAAATTCAAGCAGGAAAAACCTACCAAAATAAACCTGTCCCTTTTTGGCAGGTTTTCTTCAACAAAAAAGACCCGCTTCCCTGTTGGGAAACGGGTCTTTGGAAGGACGGTTAACGTACCAGGAAATTACTCCTCGTCGTTGTCCTTGGCCTCTTCGGCGTCATCGGTGTCCACGAGCTGGTTGAGCAGCTCGTCGAGGGACGCCATGTCCTCGTTGATGGCACCGTTGGCGGGAGCCTTCTTGTCGTCGATCGGGGCGCCCAGGAGCTCCTCGTCGGCGTCGGCGTGATGCGTCGGAGCGGAGGTACCCAGCAGGATATCGTCCGGACCGTCGGGGCTAAAGACCATCTGCAGCAGCTGCGAGAGGTCTTCCTCGTCGGCAACGTCGTCGTTGTTCTCGAGGATGTAGAGCAGGTCGTGGGCCTCCAGGCCGTCACGGAGCTCCTCGATCGCCTTGGCACCGATACCATCGATGCGCAGCAGATCCTCCTCGGACTTGCCGACCAGGTCGCCGACCGTCTCGATGCCGACCTCGCTGAACTTGTTGGTCCAGCGCTGCGACACGCCCAGGTCGTCGAACAGGTACAGGCGAGCCTTCTCGGCGGAGATGGTGTGGCCGTTGCGGGTGAACGAACCGTCAGCACCACCGAACTCGTCGTAGCCGGCCCAGTCGAGCTGCTGCGGGAGCTGCTCGTCCAGGTCCTTGAGCTCCACAGGAGCCCACTCGGGCAGCGACTTGGCGTTGGGCGAAGCCGGGCCGTCGATGTCGACATAGCCGTCGGCCGTACGATACGTCAGCTTGGCGTTGGCGTACGGCTTGAGGCCGGTACCGGCCGGGATCTTCTTACCGACGATGACGTTGGACTTAAGGTCGAGCAGGTGGTCGACCTTGCCCTCGATGGCAGCCTCGGTAAGGACGCCGGCGGTACGGATGAACGAAGCGCTCGACAGCCAGGAGTCGATGTTGGACGCGACCTTGAGCGTACCCAGGATGACGGGCTCGGCCACGGGAGCCTGACCGCCCAGACGGGCAACGCGCTCGACCTCGTCGGCGAACTCATAACGGTCGACGTACTGACCAAGCAGGTACTTGGAGTCACCGGGGTTGGTGATCTGAACGCGACGCAGCATCTGACGTGCGAGCACCTCGATGTGCTTGTCGTTCAGGTCGACGCCCTGGCTGGTGTAAACGTCCTTGACGCTCTCGACGAAGGTGTGCATCGTCGACTCGATGTCGGTCAGCTTGCGCAGGTTGCGGAAGTTGACGAAGCCCTTGGTGATCTGGTCGCCGGCGCGAACCTCGCAGCCGTCCTCGATCTCGGGCATAAAGCGCACCGAAGCGGGGACGCGACGCTCGTCGAGGACACGGGTGTGATCCTCGGAGTCGGTGAGCGTCAGCACGTACTCGGACTTCTCGGGCTTGATCGAGAGGTGACCGGAGTACGGAGCCAGCTCGGCCTCGCGACCCAGAATCTTCTCGTTGACGTTGCCGACGATATCGAACATACGGCTGACCGTAGGCAGACCCTGCGTAATATCGTCGACGCCAGCGACGCCGCCGGAGTGAATGGTACGCATCGTAAGCTGCGTACCGGGCTCGCCGATGGACTGGGCGGCAATAATGCCGACGGCAGTACCGATGGCGACCGGACGACGGGTGGAAAGATCCCAGCCGTAGCACTTCTGGCACACGCCGTACTTGGAGCGGCAGGTGAGCAGCGCGCGGAGCTTGACCTTCTTAAGGCCCGCATCGACCATCTTCTGGATGTCGGCGACCTTCTCGATGTAGCCGTCCTGCTCAAAGAGCACGGTGCCGTCGGGAGCCACGACGTCCTCGATGAAGCAACGGCCGACGAGGTCGGTGTTGAGGTCAGTGGTGCCGGGGATGATGAGGTTGTAGGTGACGCCCTCGTGCGTACCGCAGTCCTCCTCGCGGACGATGACGTCCTGGGCCACGTCGACCAGACGACGGGTCAGGTAACCAGAGTCCGAGGTGTGGGATGCGGTATCGACCAGGCCCTTACGGGCGCCGTAGGTCGAAATGAAGTACTCGAGCGGCAGCAGGCCCTCGCGGAAGTTTGCCTTAATGGGAAGGTCGATCGTCTCGCCGGACATGTCTGCCATCAGGCCACGCATGCCGCCGAGCTGACGCAGCTGGGTCTTAGAACCACGGGCGCCGGAGTCGGCCATCATGTACAGCGGGTTCTCCTCGTCGAACATGTCGAGCATGAGCGCTGCGACCTTGTCGGTACAAGCGGTCCACTCGTTAACGACTTCGATGTGGCGCTCCGTCTCGTTGATGAAGCCCTCCTCGAAGTACTCGTTGATCTGGTCGACGTTGGCCTGGGCGCGATCGAGCAGCTCCTGCTTCTCGGCAGGGATGAGAGCGTCCCACACCGAGATGGTGAGGCCAGCGCGGGTAGCGTAGTGGAAGCCGGAGTACTTGATAGCGTCGAGGATCGGGCCGACCTTGGCCTCGGGGTAACGATCGCAGCAGTCGGCAACCAGCTTGGCCACATCGCCCTTGACCATCTTGTAGTTCATGAACTCATAGTCTTCGGGCAGGCACTGGCGGTTGAAGATGATGCGGCCGATGGAGGTCTCGAAGCGCGCAGTCTTGTTGCCGGTGACGTCGTAGTCGACAAACTCGTTCTTGCCGTTCTTGACGCGGAAGATACGGGTGCCGTCCTCGTTGATGACGTTGGCATCGGCAGCGGACACGCGGACCTGGATCTTGGCCTGCATGTCGACCTCGGAGCGGCAGTCATAGGCGTGCAGCGCGTCATCGAAGCTGGCGAACACGTGGTTCTCACCCGGCAGACCCTCGCGGACCTGGGTGAGGTAGTACACACCAATGATCATGTCCTGCGAGGGGATGTTAACCGGCTTGCCGGATGCCGGCGAGCGCAGGTTGTTCGCAGAGAGCATGAGCACGCGAGCCTCGGCCTGAGCCTGGCTGGACAGCGGCACGTGGACAGACATCTGGTCGCCGTCGAAGTCGGCGTTGAAGGGCGAGCAGACCAGCGGGTGCAGGTGGATAGCCTTGCCCTCGACCAGCACCGGCTCAAAGGCCTGGATGGACAGACGGTGCAGGGTCGGTGCACGGTTGAGCAGCACGACGCGGCCGTCGATGACCTCTTCGAGGATATCCCACACAAAGGTGGCACCGCGGTCGATAGCGCGCTTGGCGCCCTTGATGTTCTCGACCTTGCCAAGCTCGACCAGGCGCTTCATAACGAAGGGCTTGAAGAGCTCCAGCGCCATGGTCTTGGGCAGACCGCACTGGTGCAGCAGCAGCTTGGGGTCGGTAACGATGACTGAACGGCCGGAGTAGTCGACACGCTTGCCCAGCAGGTTCTGACGGAAACGGCCCTGCTTGCCCTTGAGAGCCTCGGCGAGCGACTTGAGCGGGCGACCGCCACGGCCAGAGACCGGGCGACCACGACGGCCGTTGTCGAACAGGGCGTCCACGGACTCCTGGAGCATGCGCTTCTCGTTGTTCACGATGATCGCAGGGGCGTCCAGGTCGAGCAGGCGCTTGAGTCGGTTGTTACGGTTGATCACGCGACGATACAGGTCGTTGAGGTCGGACGCGGCGAAGCGGCCGCCGTCGAGCTGGACCATCGGGCGCAGATCGGGCGGAATGACCGGGATGACGTCCAGAATCATGTTCGCGGGGCTGTTGCCGCCCTTCAGGAAGGCGTCAACGACCTCGAGGCGCTTGACGGCCTTCTCGCGCTTCTGCTTCTGGGAGTCCTCGTCGGCGATGATGGCCTTGAGCTTCTCGGCCTCGGAGGGGAGGTCGATGGCAGCGAGCAGGTCGCGGACGGCCTCGGCACCCATGCCACCCTTGAAGTACATGGAGTAGTAACGGGTCATCTCGCGGAACAGCGGCTCATCGGAGATGAGGTCGCGCTCGGTGAGCTTCATGAAGGCGTTGAAGGCGTCCGTGCGGAGCTGCTTCTCGTCCTTGCACTCTTCCTCGATGTCGACGATGCCAGAGGCGATCTCCTCGGGGGTCAGCGGCTCCTCGTCGGAGAACTCGTCAAAGTTCTCGGGGTTGCCCTGCTCCTTGAGGGACTCGATCTGGCGGGCGCACTCGGCATCGATCTCTTCCAGATCGGCGGCGAGCTCCTCGCGCAGGTCGTCAGCGTCAGCCTCGCGAGCCTCGTAGTCGACCTCGGTGATGATGTAGCTGGCAAAGTACAGAACCTTCTCGAGGTCCTTGGACTTGATGTCGAGCATACGGCTCATCGGGAAGCTCGTGGGGCTCTTGAAGTACCAGATGTGGGACACGGGAGCGGCGAGCTCGATGTGGCCCATGCGGTCGCGACGCACCTTGGCCGAGGTGACCTCGACGCCGCAGCGCTCGCAGACGATGCCCTTGAAGCGGATGCCCTTGTACTTGCCGCAGGAGCACTCCCAGTCCTTGGCGGGACCGAAGATCTTCTCGCAAAACAGGCCGTCCTTCTCGGGCTTGAGGGTACGGTAATTGATGGTCTCCGGCTTCTTGACCTCACCGTGCGACCAGGAACGGATCTGGTCGGCGGAGGCAAGGGAGATCTTTACCGAGTCAAAATCAGTAGCTTCGAAATCTGCCACAGTCAACTACTCCTTATCAGTGGTCGTGGCGGCGACAGCCTCGGGTGCCTCGGCGGTCTCGGTATCCTGGGCCTCGACGTCGGCGTCAACGCCGGCGAGCGCAGCCAGGTCATCGAGGGCAGAGGTCTCCTCGGCGGTCACAGGTGCGGAGGCGTCCTCGTCGGCATCGTGCATGGGCTCGATGTCCAGCGCGAGGGAGCGAATCTCCTTGACGAGAACCTTGAAGGACTCGGGGATACCCGGGACAGGAACGTTCTCGCCCTTGACGATGGACTCGTAGGTCTTGACGCGGCCCACGGTATCGTCGGACTTGACGGTCAGGATCTCCTGCAGGACGTTGGAAGCACCGTAAGCGTACAGTGCCCAAACTTCCATCTCGCCGAAGCGCT
>URMR01000135.1 GCA_900548935.1 uncultured Collinsella sp. | reverse complement strand
GGTGGGATTCCCGTGAAGGTTCGAGTCCTTTCGCCCGCACCAACGCACCAGCGTCGGCCTCGGCCGTCGCGACGCTTGTTGCATAAAGGTACCAGCACCTCAGATAAGCTGGGCAGTATGAGGAGGAACGTGTTGAACATCACCGCTTCTGACGTCAAGGACGCCAAGCTCACCGCTACGGTCACCATCCCGGCCGCCGACGTCGACGCCGCGATCAAGAAGGCCTACAAGGACACCGCGAAGAAGTATCGCTTCCCGGGCTTCCGCGCCGGTAAGGCCCCCCGTCCGGTCATCGACTCCGCTCTTGGCGCCGAGGCTACCCTCGCCCAGGCCACCAATGACCTGATCGCCGCCAACGAGCCCGCCGTCCTCAACGAGCTGGACATCGTCCCCACCAAGAACGGTGACTACAAGGAGCTCGACCTCGCCAAGGATCACGAGGACTACACCTACACCGTCGAGTTCTCCCTGCGTCCCGCCGCTGAGCTCTCCTCCTTCGACGCTGTCGAGATCGAGATGCCCCCTGCGGAGGTCACCGAGTCCGAGATCAACAACCAGGTCGAGATGCTCCTCAACTACCGTGCCACCTTCGAGGACGTCGAGGGTCGCGCCGTCGAGGCCGAGGACTACGTCACCGTCGACCTCAAGGCCGTCGAGAACGCCGACAACTTTGCCGCCGAGGGCCGCATGCTCATCGCCGGTAGCGACAGCAACCCCAAGGAGTTCAACGAGGCCCTGATCGGTGCCAACGTTGACGACGTCAAGTCCGTCACCTGGACCGACGAGGCCGAGGAGGGCGAGGAGGCCGAGACCCACACCGTCGAGGTCACCGTCAAGGGCATCAAGGTCCGCAACACCCCCGAGCTCACCGACGAGCTCGTCAAGTCCGACTTTGGCTTCGACAGCATCGACGCCATGCGCGACGCCATCAAGATCGAGATCGAGCAGGACAAGGCTTCCCGCCTCCCGGCCGAGAAGGAGAACCGTTGCGTTTCCGCTCTCGCCGAGCGCCTGCAGCTCGAGGAGATGGACGCCGACTACGAGCAGTCCGTCTTTGAGGAGCTTGGCCAGAACTTCCTGTCCAACCTCGCTGCCCGCGGCATGACGCTGGACACCTGGCTGCCCGCTTCCGGTCTGACCATGGAGCAGTTCATCGGCGACCTGCACAAGCAGGCCAACGACGTTGCCCGTGAGTCCCTGGCGCTCGACGCCCTCGCCCGTGAGCTCAAGATTGAGGTCACCGAGGACGACGTCAACGCCGAGTTCGAGAAGGCCGGCGTCAAGGACGTCGAGGCTTCCAAGGCCGAGTTCATCGCCGATGGCCGCATGCCTGCCGTCCGTGAGTCCATCCGTCGCTCCAAGGCCGTCGACCACTTGGTCGAGAACGCCAAGGTGACCGAGGTCGACGAGACCGCCAAGGACGCCGAGTAATTCTCGCCACCTTGCCCGCGAGCGCATGCGTGTGCCCGTGATGGGGTAAAGTTATACACCGGTTATCCGGTTGCTTCGTACGGTGCCAGCCAATGCATAGCATGCGGGCACCGTACGTTTATCTAGAACCAATTTGGTCCGCAAGAGAGAAATGGAGATGCGTATGATCGCTAAGTTCGATTCCGCCCTCGTGCCATACGTTATCGAGCAGACGCCGCGCGGCGAGCGCAGCTACGATATCTATTCGCGCCTGCTCAACGACCGAATCATCTTCTTGGGCGAGGAGATTAACTCCGTCAGTGCCAACCTGGTCGTTGCCCAGTTGCTGCATCTTGAGAGCCAGGATGCCGAGAAGGATATCTCGCTCTACATCAATTCGCCCGGTGGCGAGGTCTACTCCGGCCTGGCGATTCTGGACACTATGAACTTCATCAAGCCGCAGGTCTCCACCATTTGCGTGGGTATGGCCGCGTCTATGGCCGCCGTGCTGCTTTCGGCCGGCGCCAAGGGCAAGCGCTTCTGCCTGCCGCATTCCAAGGTCATGATTCACCAGCCCAGCGGCGGTGCCCAGGGCCAGCAGACCGAGATTGAGATCGTGGCCGAGGAGATTAAGAAGACCCGCCGCGAGCTCAACAAGATCCTGTCCGACGCCTCGGGCCAGCCCATCGAGAAGGTCCAGGCCGATACCGAGCGCGACAACTACCTGACCGCTGCCGAGGCCCTCGACTACGGCCTGATCGACCGTATCGTTACCTCGCGCGATCTCGCCGCGAAGGACGCCTAGGATGGCCGGTAACATGCAGGACAACTTCGACGAGAACGGCAACCCCATCCGCTGCTCCTTCTGCGGAAAAGAGCAGGGGCAGGTTCGTCGCCTTGTTAAGGGTCCGACCAACATCTTTATCTGCGACGAGTGCGTTGCCGCCTGCTCCGAGATCTTGGAGGAGTCGCTGGCTTCGGACTTTATGGACGCCGCCCGCAACGGCAAGCTGCCGGGCTTCCTCAACGATCACGGCCAGGCTGCCGGGCAGCCTGCCGCGGATCCCGAGGCCGAGGGATTTGAGCTCGAGGACGACGCCCGCCAGGTCATTACGCATGTGCCGACGCCGCACGAGATCTATGACGAGCTTTCGGCCTATGTCATGGGCCAGGAAGACGCCAAGCGCGCCATGTCGGTTGCCGTGTACAACCACTATCGCCGCGTCATCGAGGGCGGCGCTGCGCTTTCGGCTTTTGACGACGGCTTGGATTCGCAGCTCGACGATGATATGGACGAGGTCGAGCTCGCCAAGTCCAACATTTTGCTGCTCGGTCCCACCGGTACCGGTAAGACCCTGCTCGCCCAGACGCTCGCGCGCATCCTCGAGGTGCCGTTTGCGATCGCCGACGCCACAGCGCTCACCGAGGCCGGTTATGTGGGCGAGGACGTGGAGAATATCCTGCTCAAGCTCATCAACGCCGCCGATGGCGATATCGAGCGCGCGCAGGTCGGCATTATCTACGTTGACGAGATCGACAAGATCGCCCGCAAGGCCGAGAACCTCTCCATTACCCGCGATGTCTCGGGCGAGGGCGTTCAGCAGGCGCTGCTTAAGATTCTTGAGGGCACGGTGGCAAGCGTTCCGCCCACCGGCGGACGCAAGCATCCCCAGCAGGAGTTGCTGCAGATCGACACGACCAACATCCTGTTTATCTGCGGTGGTGCCTTTGTGGGTCTGGACAAGATCATCGCCGATCGCGTGGGCAACAAGGGCGTGGGCTTTAACTCCGAGATCGCCGGCCCCACCTCGGTCGACGAGAACGACCTGCTGCGCCAGGTGCTCCCGCAGGACCTCAACGCCTTTGGCATGATCCCCGAGTTTGTGGGCCGTACGCCTGTCGTCACCCAGACGCAGGCGCTCGACGAGGACGACCTGGTGTCGATCCTGACCGAGCCCAAGAACGCCGTGGTGCGTCAGTACCGCAAGATGTTCCAGCTCGAGGACGTCGAGCTTGAGTTTGAGGACGCGGCCCTGCACGAGATCGCCCGCATGGCGCTCGCTCGCAAGACCGGCGCACGCGGCCTGCGCTCTATCTGCGAGGACGTGCTGCAGCAGACGATGTTCGACCTCCCCAGCGAGGAGGGTGTCACCAAGGTCATCGTGACCGAAGCCTCCGTAAAGGGCGAAGAACAACCCCAACGCATCTACGGCTAAACCAGCCTAAAACGTGTTTGCAAATAGCCTCTGACCACCCGTGGTCGGAGGCTATTTTATATATGCGCAATAACCCCAACTACCTGTGCTATTCTGTGTGTTTGTTTAAGCCTCGGCGAAGTCATATCAGACTGAAGTAATCGATACCTAAGGGGAGGAATGTAGGCCCGATTTTCGTAGATTCCGCACGAGCCGAAGACCACTTAATGTGGTCTTCGCGCGAGCCAGGACTTGACCGAGCGAAAATCGGGCCTACATTCCTCCCCGGCGGGACAGGGAGAGATATATGGAAGAAATGCCCAAGAACTACGATCCGTCGACCAACGAGCCGGCGATCCTGCAGAAGTGGCTCGACGGCGGCTACTACAAGCGCCGCGAGGGCGTGGGCGACTGCACCGTCACCATTCCGCCTCCCAATGTGACCGGCAAGCTCCACATGGGCCACGCCACCGATGACTCTATCCAGGACGCCATCATCCGTATGGCCCGCATGCGCGGCAAGTCCACGCGCTGGGTGCTCGGTACCGATCACGCCGGTATCGCCACGCAGACCAAGGTCGACAAGAAGCTCAAGAGCGAGGGCATCAGCCGCCTGGAGATCGGTCGCGACAAGTTTATCGACGCCTGCTGGGATTGGACCCATGAGTACGGCGGCATCATCGTCGAGCAGATCAAGCGTATGGGCTGCTCCGTCGACTTTGATAACGAGCGCTTTACCATGGACGAGGACTACGCGCAGGCTGTGCGCAAGGTCTTTTGCGACTGGTACCACGACGGCCTGATCTACCGCGGCAAGCGCATCGTCAACTGGTGCCCTAACTGCACCACTGCCATCTCAGACGACGAGGCCGAGTACAAGGACGAGAAGGGCCATCTGTGGCACCTGCGCTACCCGCTGACCGAGCCGGTCAACGGCCAGGACTACATCGTCGTCGCCACCACGCGCCCCGAGACCATGCTCGGCGACACGGGCGTCGCCGTCTCCCCGAAGGACCCCGAGAAGGCCGCCTTTGTGGGTAAGACCGTCAAGCTCCCCATCGTCGATCGCGAGATCCCCATCTTTGAGGATTGGCACGTCGACGCCAACTTTGGCTCCGGCTTTGTCAAGGTCACTCCGGCTCACGACCCCAACGATTACGCTATGGGTCAGGCCCACGACCTGCCGCAGATCAATATCTTCGATGAGCACGCGGTGGTCGTCGAGGGTTACGGCGAGTTTACCGGCATGAACCGTGACGAGTGCCGCGAGGCCGTCATCAAGTGGTTTGAGGAGCACGACCTGCTCGATCACGTCGAGGACCTCGATCACTCCGTCATGCACTGCTACCGTTGCGACGCCGCGCTTGAGCCGTGGCTGTCCGAGCAGTGGTTCGTGGCCGTCGATAAGCTCAAGGGACCGGCGCTCGACGCCGTCAACTCCGGCAAGGTCACCTTCCACCCCGCGCGCTGGACGCAGACCTACACCACCTGGATGGAGAACCTCAAGGACTGGTGCATCAGCCGCCAGCTGTGGTGGGGACACCGCATCCCCGTGT
>URMR01000134.1 GCA_900548935.1 uncultured Collinsella sp. | reverse complement strand
CCCTCCCTAACAAAAGGGCGCCCGCAAGCGGACGCCCGAACCATGCATTATCGGCGATTCTAACCCAGCAGCTTATCAAGCGCCACCGCAATACCATCTTCGTTGTTATTAGCGGTCACCATCTGGGCCACAGCCTTAACCTCATCGACGGCGTTGCCCATGGCAACACCGGTGCCGGCCCACTCAATCATGGACTTGTCGTTCTGGCCGTCACCAAACGATACGACCTCGCTGGCATCGATGCCGAGCTTGGGCAGGGCACCCTCGAGCGCGCGGGCCTTGTCGATACCGGGCGCTGTGTACTCAAAGTACCAGTCGGCCGTAAACATGCCCGAAAGCGTCTGCTTAAAGGGCGCATACATCTCCTCGTAATGCGCCTGCAGGTAGGCCGGATCGCCCGCCGTCAGCAGCTTGTCCACGGGATAAGCATCAGCGACCTCATGCAGGCTCTCCACCTCGCGGATCTTAAGATCGCACGCATCGCGCTCATACTTGACGATATTCTTCTGCGAGCCGTCAGGCAGCGTGATCATGCAATGGTACGAGTCCTCGACATGCAAATCACGACCGAGCGAAATCATAGGAATCACGTCAAAATTACGCAGGTGATCAATCAGGCGATGCAATTCGTCGGCAGGCATAGCCTGATCGAACAGCACCTCGTCGGTCTGGGCATCGACGACGTGAGCGCCGTTAAAGGCCACCAGCAGACCGTCATGGTTTTGAAGATCGAGCTCCTGCGCCAAGGCGTGCAACCCCCATGCGGGACGGCCCGAAGCCAAAATGAGTTTAATGCCCGACTCCTGCGCCGCGAGCAGCTTCTCGCGCGTACGCGGGCTAATCACTTTCTGGTCGTTGGTGAGCGTACCGTCGATATCCATCGCGATGGCTTTGATTGCCATATGTGCCTCCTTGCATCGTTTTTATCGCGCACTATCTTATCCGAGCCGGGGCACGTTCGCACAGCGCGCATATGACGGTTGCAAAACCACCCCATTTGAAACAAAGACAAAAAAGTACTTGCAAAGACGCGTTCCGACATATAAGTTGATAAAGGACCGCCGTTGCGGTTTTAAGTAGATCGAGCATATGAAGTTTGAGTTTTAGCGTGTAAGAGAAGGAAGATCGGCAAAGTATAACCCCAAACGCAATGACAACTTAATGAGGTAACTGCCACATGTGAGGCACCCAGGGCGTTGCTGTCTCGATTTTGAGCACGATGCCTTCCGCCTTGCATGGGCCGTTCCATCTCGCCCCTGCAGCAACTGCCTCACGGGCTCATTGAAAACCGCATAGCACCCCAACGTCAGCACATCACCCACGGCAAGCACATCACTCACGACAACCAACACATCAACAAACAGCACGAACATCAACCGATTGGAGAAGCTATGACAAACCACCACGCTGAAGACGGCGATAAGAAAAGCATTCTGGATGCCCGCATTGAGCGAGCATATGCAAACGAATATGACGCCGCCTTTGCCGCCGCGACCATCAAGAACTACGCGTCGCTACCGCTCGCGACGATCTTGGCCGACCACCCTCAACTGCTGAAGCGCTGCACAAAGATCATGGGCGACCCCGACATTCGCAAGCTGACAGACCCCTATGCCCCAAAACGCGACAACGATTCGTACGTTCTTACCGTAGGCTGCCTAGCCCATATGCTTACGGCGCTCGACACGAAACTCAAGCTCGAATGGGAACCCGACGAGCGTCATGAACTCGAAAGCAAGCGGAACACCCTGCGCACCGCACTGTTCCTTCCGTTGGACAGCCTCAAGCGCTGCAACGTCGAGCTCAATACACAGGCGCGGCAAAAGCCCGGGACCACGGGGCAGAAAACTCCAAGACCCCATGCGGCCATCGTCGACCGCAACCGATATAACCGCATGACCGCGCACTTTTCCGCCGAGGGAGCAGCCATAAGGACGCTGATCGATCTGCTGTGCCTCCTGAGCATCAACGAGCTATTTGAGGGCTATCTCGCCCTTGTTCCCGCGACGGCACCCAAGTCGGTAGCAAAGATCATCGAGACCTGCAGACGCCAGTTTGAGCGCCATCGCAATGGCAGCGAGATGAACGCCAGCATCGCGCAGTACTACGCGGCTCATTACAAAAATGACGGATGTGCCCCTGTCGAGCATCAGCTGCGGCTCGCCTACACCACGCCCGCCGCAACGCTCCATCGCTTTGGAGCCCTTGGCGCTTGCGAGCCGCACGAACAGGCAGCCTGCCCCACAACCGAGCTCGATCTCAGGCTCGGACGAACCCTGTAGCCCGCCAGCCCCTCCGCGGGCAACAATCCTATTCCACAACACAACCAACAGAAAGGAGTCCTCATGGACACCAATCATTCCCCCATCATCAGCCCCCTCACCATGCGTGAATCCGCCCGAGGTATCACGCTCACCAGCATTTACGATGAGATGCTCGCCCGTCGCGAGCTCTCCGTCATGGGAAACATCGAAACCCCGATGGCCCACGACCTATGCCAGCAGATCCGCCTGCTCGATGCCACCGATCCCAGCCGTCCCATCACCATATTTGTCGCCAGCGCCGGCGGAAGCGTGCGATCGGGTCTTGCGATCTATGACGCCATGCGCCTCGCATCGTGCCCCATCCGCACCGTTTGTCTGGAATTCGCCGCGTCCATGGGCGCCGTGATCTTTATGGGCGGCGACGATCGCCGCATGGCGCCCCATGCAGAGCTCATGATTCACGACCCGCTGATCCCCCAAGGGGCGGGCGGCTCGGCACCTGCGCTGCAGGAAACCAGCCGGCGTCTCATGCAGACCCGCAAGACCCTCACGCAAATCCTCTCGGACCGCAGCGGCCTCACGCCCAAGCGCATCCAGTCCCTCACTGCAAAAGACACCTACCTTTCGGCCGAGCGCGCCGTCGAGCTCGGCTTTGCCCACGAAATCCTCTCGACCACCAAGGAGGTCGCCCATGTCTAACCTCGCCAGCCGCCTCGCCGCATCAGAGTCCGCATCGTCCACCATCCTCGCCAAGGATCGAACGCTTTCCTGCGACACCCGCCAAACGGGACTCAACAACAACGCACTTGTGATCGGCCCCTCGGGAGCCGGCAAGACCCGAAACGTCCTCAAGCCCAACCTGCTGCAAATGAACGCAAGCTACATCGTGCTCGACACCAAAGGCACGCTCTGTCGCGAAGTGGGACCCGTGCTGGCAGCCCACGGTTACCGCGTGCAATGTCTCAACTTCGCCGACCTCAACACCGTCCCGGCCCTTGCGCCCGGCATCGAGCGCTGCGGCTACAACCCCCTGAGGCACATTCGCCGCAAGGCGGACGGCAGGCCCAACCAGCAGGACATCCTCTCGGTGGCAAAGGCCATCTGCCCCATCGAGGACAACAACCAGCCTTTTTGGGATCATGCGGCGGCAAACCTGCTGTCGTGTCTTATCGCCTACGTCACCGAACAGTTACCCGCCGACGAGCAGACGATCAGCTCGGTCATCAAGCTGATCGAGCACCTGCAGGACGGTGCCACGGGTCGATTGTTTGACGACCTGATCACGACCGACCCCCAAAGCTATGCCCTCTCGCTATGGCGGCGCTACGCCATTACGCAAAATGCCGAGCGCATGCACGCGAGCATCGTCGGTATCCTTGCCGAAAAGGTCATGTGTCTGGGGTTCGACGGTGCGGCACAGCTCTATCGTGAGTGCCATCAGGTGGACTTCGCTTCCATGGGACACACCCCCTGCGCCCTGTTTGTAACCGTGAGCGATATTGACCGCAATCTCGATCCGCTGACCGGCCTCTTTATTTCGCAGGCGTTTATGGGCCTCATTCGTGAGGCCGATAGGCAGCCCGACGGCAGCCTGCCCGTGCCCGTGCGCTTTATGCTCGATGACTTCGCAAATCTGCAGATCCCCCAGATCGACAACGTGCTCTCGATTATCCGAAGCCGCAACATCTGGGCAACGCTGCTGCTGCAGTCGACCAACCAGCTCGATGCGCTCTATGGCGAGGCACGCGCACGCTCCATCATGGGCAACTGCGACACGCATCTGGTGCTGGCGTTCCAGGATCCCGAGAGCGCCCGGGTGTTTTCCGACCGCGCCGACGCGCTGCCCAGCACGCTCATGGCGACGCCGATTGATCGCTCGTGGCTCTTTGTACGCGGTCGCACTCCCGAACAGGTCGAGCGCTTTAGGCTCGAAGACCATCCGCTCTACGGGGAGCTGCCCGAGGCGCAGCGAGGCCATGCGGAGGCCGAGATCTAGGCGCAGGGTTCTCGCAGCGCGCGGCGCCCCGGCGATGTTCCACAAAGGCCGTGCGCCCCGGGACCACGGCAAAGCAAAGGGGCCCGCATCCGATAGGATACGGGCCCCTGACTATAAGGCGCGATGCGTTAACAGCAGCGACTACTTGCGATGCGCGCGGTAGAACTCGATGAGCGCCTGGGTCGAAGCGTCCTGCTCGGCCTTGGCGGCGTCGTCGTGGAAGGCCGGGGTAATCTGCTTGGCAAGCTGCTTGCCCAGCTCGACGCCCCACTGGTCGTAGGAGTCGATGCCCCAGACCGTGCCCTCGACAAACGTAATGTGCTCGTACAGGGCGATGAGCTCGCCGAGCGCAAACGGGGTCAACGTGTCGCCGAAGATCGAGGTCGTCGGACGGTTGCCCTCAAAGCAGCGGGCCGGGACGATCTGCTCGGGCGTGCCCTCGGCGCGCACCTCATCGGCCGTCTTACCAAAGGCGAGTGCCTTGGTCTGGGCCAGGAAGTTGCCCAGGAACAGCTCATGCACGTCCTGACCGCTATCGGTTGCGGGGTTGGCAGTATTGGCGAAGGCGATGAAGTCGGCCGGAACCACCACGGTGCCCTGGTGCAGCAGCTGATAGAAGGCATGCTGGCCGTTGGTGCCGGGCTCGCCCCAGAAGATCTCGCCGGTATCGGAGGTCACAGCGCTGCCGTCCCAACGGACGTGCTTGCCGTTGGACTCCATGGTGAGCTGCTGCAGGTAGGCCGGGAAACGGTGCAGGTACTGGCAGTACGGAAGCACGGCGTGACTCTTGGAACCGAAGAAGTTGACGTACCAGACGTTGAGCAGGCCCATCAGCGCGACGGCGTTGTTCTCGAGCGGCGTGTTGCAGAAGTACTCGTCGATGGCGTGGAAGCCCTCGAGGAACTGCTGGAAGCGCTCAGGGCCGAGCACGACGATCAGCGACAGGCCCACGGCGGAGTCAACGGAGTAGCG
>URMR01000133.1 GCA_900548935.1 uncultured Collinsella sp. | reverse complement strand
GCTGTCCAGCAGCCGACGCTGATCTCGGGTGCCCGAGCTGCTACTCCTGCGGCGACCGCCGCCCCCGCTGCTACGTCTGCGCATCAGGGTGGCATGCCTTGGGACCGCGGCGCTGCTGTTCCGGCTGCCCAGCCTGCGCCCAAGTCCGCGGCTCCGGCTCCCGCGCCCGCTGCATCGACCGTGCCGGCACCTAAGCCCCAGACCAACACTGCCGCCCAGGTTGTCGCCGCCGGTGCTGCCGAGACCCCCGCGGTCGAGGACGCCGGCGAGCTCCAGCGCAAATGGGCCGAGGTCGTCGAGCGCGTCAAGGCTCGTCAGGCTTCCTATGCAGGCCTTTTGCTCAACGCCCGCGCCACGGCCGACGACGGCTCCAAGCTCACGGTCTCGTTCCCCGCGGGCTCGACCTTTGCCATCAAGATGCTCGGTCGCGCCGACACGCAATCGGTGGTCCTGCCGACGGTCTGCGCGGTCTTCGGTCGTCGCACCGTCGACTACGTCCTGGATGGAGGTGGCACGCCGGCTCCTCAACATGAGGAGCATTCTCCATCTGCACGGGCTGCGGTATCTGCGGACCCGCAACCCGTGTCCTCGGCGGCCCCTGTATCCTCGAGCGCCAGCGCTCCGCAGCAGCAAGCGACGCCGGTGATGGCACCGACCCCGTCGGCGCCTAAGCCCGCTACGCCCAAATCTGCTGCTCCGGCTCCCGCGCACAAGCCCGCCGCCGCGCCTGCGTCTAAGTCATCCGACCTGGCTAAGGCCCCCTGGCTGCGCTCCGACAACCCTGCCGGCGCTCCTGCCACGGGCAAGCTCCCGACCGAGCCAGCGCCCCGTGCGCCCGAGCGCTCTGCCGCTCCCAAGGCTCAGCCGTCTGCGCAGTCTGCACCGTGGGAATCCGAGCAGGTGCCCTACGATGACGCCATGGTCGGCGGCTTTGCAGGCGATGCGAGCGGGGACGATCTGCCTCCGTTCGACGTGCCGGGTGCGGCGTCCGCGCCCAAGCCCGCTGCAACTGCCCCCAAAGAGGAGGACGCTCCTGCAGCTCCCTGGGAGTCCAACCCCGGCGCGGGCAGCCCCTTCGGCCATCAAGGCGCAGCCCCGAGCATCCCGCAGACCGAGGACGAGGCCAAGGCTCTCATCCGCAGCGTCTTCGGCCAAGCCACCATCTTCAAACCGGTGGAGTAACCGAGTTGGCGGGCATACTGCTCAAGAAGAGATCTCTTTGTCCGGGCGCATCTGTATTTCGGACATGTGTAGTGTGGTGCCGCGTATATCGCATTCGAGCAGACAGGTGCGTGACGGTCGGTCTAGGATGCTGAGGTCGATGCGATACGTCGCATGGCTGTCCGTGTACTCGACTCGCTCGGCGTTGATGGTTGCTCCGATTGTCAATAAAGAGCCCAGTTCGGCATCGACAATCTTGAAGTCCTTTATCTTGACCTTGAACTCTTGGTAGAGGGACGGGCTGTTGTAGTAAACAGTTCGGGTTCCGTCGGTGCACTCATCGGTCGCTTCCCATTTGACGATGGGCTGGTCCGAGCTGGCTATCAGTAGTTCTGCTCCAAAGGCTATAGCATGGGTGATGATAACCAGTAATGCCCAGCCGACAAAGAGATAGAGAACAAAATATGCAACGGGGTGTTTTGAGCGGATGTTTTGGAGCACGTCGGGGGCATTCATGGGGGCACCTCCAAATTGCTGTCTGTGACAATCAAATTATACCCTGCCATCATGAGCGCCGCCTCGAGCAGCGGTTCGGCATTTTGTTATCTAGCTGGATGCAGAAAATGCCGGATTCCGGCTCTACAAGATTTAGCTTTCAATATTATGCAGATGCGAATTATTCAACTTTGCATAATCTTTTGGGCGCGGCTTGCACTCCAGGACATGTATATCGACTGAGGGAACACGTCCGCCCCGCTTGCTTGCCCCGCGCCGTGGTACGATTTTTGAGTTTGAAAGTCCCGCCGTGCTCCGGCTGCCCTTGCAGCTTGTCGCGCGGCCGCACGTAAAGGAGCCATCATGGCCGGTATGAACATGCAGCAGATGATGAAGCAGGCTCGCAAGATGCAGGAGCAGCTTGCCGCCGCGCAGGAGAACCTCAAGTCCCAGACCGTCGACGCCTCTGCCGGCGGCGGTATGGTCAAGGTGACCGTCAACGGCGAGATGGAGCTCGTCAACCTCACTATTGACCCCGATGCGCTCGATCCCGAGGACGTCGATATGCTGCAGGACATGATCATGGCTGCCGTCAACGAGGCCGTCCGCGGCGTCAACGAGCTCGCCAACAAGCAGATGGGCGCCATCACCGGCGGCCTCAACATCCCGGGCATGCCGTTCTAAGACGCGCATATATATGAGTGCCAACCATAGTCTGCAGAAACTGCTCGATGAGCTGGGGCGCCTGCCGGGTATTGGCCCCAAGTCGGCCCAGCGCATCGCCTACTACCTGCTCGAGGCCGACGCCGAGGAGGCACGCCGCCTGGCCGAGGCCATTCTGGAGGTTAAGCAGGAAGTGCATTTTTGCAGCCGCTGCTTTAATTACGCCACCGCTGACGAGTGCTCCATCTGCCAAGACTCGATGCGCGACACCACCCGCATCTGCGTGGTGGGTGAGCCGCGCGATGTCCAGGCGATTGAGCGCACGGGCAGCTACCACGGCCTCTACCACGTGTTGGGCGGTGTGATCAGCCCCATGGACAAGATCGGCCCCGAGCAGCTGCACATCCGCGAGTTGCTGGCGCGCTTGGGCCACGAGGATATCCACGAGGTCATTATCGCCACTAACCCCAATATCGAGGGCGAGACCACGGCGAGCTACCTTGCTCGCACCATCAAGCCGCTGGGCGTCGAGGTGTCGCGCCTGGCGAGCGGCCTGCCCGTGGGCGGCGACCTGGAGTATGCTGACGAGCTCACGCTCGGCCGCGCCATCGAGGCCCGTCGCGCAATCTAGGATCTAGATATCGGCCCGCCGACCTCGCGTTTCCCTACGCGTTGCACGCGGTTGCCATAATTGGCCCCATGTTTGTGCATTTGTTGTGCAACAAATGCACTTTCCATCCGCTTATCGCGTGGATGCCCCTGTTCGTGTCCCGTATTTGCGCGTTCGTTGCGCAACCTTTTGTGTTCGCTGATACACTCAACTATGGGTTTGAATGAATGCGCCGCTTTCGAGCGGCGTGTTTTTGTTGGAGGAGATCGCATGCGGCCCGGGGGCACTCAGACAAAGCATGGCGCCGCGGTGCGTATGCGGCGCCGGTTGGGCCTGGCGCCTCGGGCGTGTGTGCTGCTGTCCTGTTCGCTGGCGCTGGTCGTTGCCGGCGTTTCTGCCTACGGTTTGGCTGTGCCACCTATGGTGCAAGCGCGTACCGCGCGCGATCTGCGCGTGGGGCACAAGGCCAAAAGCGATTTGGGCACCACAACCGGATACGCTTGGGCGAGCGTAGTCACGCACGTCGTGTTTGGTGTCGACGACGCGGGCAGCGCCGAGGCGCCGGACAACGAAATCGCGCTTGCCAACGGCAAGACCATCGTGCTCACCAATACCAAGATCATCCATCACCTTTCCGATAACAGTGTTTCGGCCGTCGTAAACAAGGCCGAGCAGCAAAAGGGCCAGGATACGCAGCAGTCGGGGAAACCTGGCGGCTCCGGTTCGTCTGGTTCCAGTTCCGATTCGTCGAACTCGAGCGGTGGCTCCGGTTCGGGCTCCGGTTCGGGCTCCACCTCCGGCGGGTCCGGGGGCAACAGCTCGACGGGCGGCAGCACCGGTGGCAATACAAACTCCAGCGGCCTTTCGGCCGCCGAGGAGGAAAGCATACACAGCTGGCTCGTGACCAAGTGCAACATGCTCGATGGCTATGTCTCTCGGGCCAATGGCGCGGTCTCGACCTATAACGCAACAGGCGATACCGGGCCGTGCGATAGCCTGGCCAACGATATGTTTGTCATTCGCGCCGAGTTTGGCCGGCAAACGTTTTCTCCCCAGTCAAAGTGGTATCAGCAATACGCCAACCTATGGGGCTGCTACACCAACCTGTGCCAATGGGTGGGGCATTACGGCGATGACGACGTCGCGCTCAACAACTTCAATACCAAAGTGGCGGCGATCGCCCTATGACGAATAGCCTTGCTTCTAGCGCATCGTGCGCGCTAAACCGCGACCCCATGGTGGGCCTGCGCCTGGTGCGCGTTGGAGGGTTTGAGCCTGCTATTGCGCTGAGCCCGGATGAGCTACCCGTCTACCAGCGTCGATTTGCGATGCTGTTTGCCGACGACGGCACCATGCGCCGTGGCGGCATCGGCCGCGTGACGCGTGCCGTCAATGCCCAGGGCGAGGCCGTGGCGCTCAAGCAGCTCATCTTGCCGACGCGCGACGAGTTCGATGACGACGCCGCTTATGAGGCGCTGGTCGCTAAGTTTAAGGCGGCGTTTCGCGAGGAATACGAATGCCATCGCGCCCTTTCGGGCCTTAAAGGCTTTCCCCGCCTGTATGGATGGGGCGAGGTCGACGGTGTGCCTGCGATTGTCATGGAATGGGTCGAGGGCGAGACGCTTGCCCGCCTGCGCCCGCGCCTTGCCGTGGACGATGCCGGTCGCTTGTCACCGCTCGTGGCCGCTCGCCTGGGCCGCGACCTGTTCGACTTGCTCTGCCGCATGAACCTGGTGGGGGAGGGCTTTGTCCATCGCGACATCTCGCCGGCCAATATTATGGTTCGCACGGCGCGCCTGCCGCTCGACCAACAACTTGCCGAGGGCACGTTCGATTTGTGCCTCATCGACTTTGGCTCGTCGCTGGCGCTCGAGCCCGCCTCTGCGGTGGCGGGAACCGGCGGCAAGGAGTCCTTTACAGAGCGCTACGCCACGTTGCGCCGCGCGACGGTTGCCTACGCTCCGCCTGAGATGCTCACCGACGATATTGCTGACCTGCGCGTTTTGCGCATGTCGCCCGCAATTGACGTGTATGCCGCGGCGAGCACGGTCTATGAGCTCATCGCCGGCGTCGCGCCGTACGAGGCGGCGCCGAGCACTTCGGGCACCTCGGGTTCGCGCAAAAAGACGCGCGATATTGCCAGTCCCTATCGTCTCAAGATGGATACGCGCCCCGACTATCCCGCTGGCGCCCATGCGCCCGGTTGCGACCTAACCCAGCTGCTTCGGCGTGAGCCCGATGTGGCGCTCGCCGCCGCCGAGCAGGCACAGCAGATGGGGCTCGAGCCGGACTCCGAGGAGTTGCGCGACGCGCTGGCGCTTTTGGAGGAGTGCAAGGAGGAGCTGCGCCGGCAGGAGGTGCCGTTCGACGACCGGATTCCGG
>URMR01000132.1 GCA_900548935.1 uncultured Collinsella sp. | reverse complement strand
CGACCATAATGAACGGCTTGTCGGCGCCCAGCGTAAAGAAGCCCGTAAAGTGCACCGGACGGTTGGGGGCGACCTTGATCGCCTGCATGCTGATGCCCTTTTCGGTCATGCGCCTGATCAGGCGCTCACCATGCTTGCCGTCAAAAGCTTTTTCGTCATTGAAAATCTGGTAGGCGCGCTGGCGGCGTGAGGCAACCGGAGTATCGGCACCGCGGTTTTGCTCGATCCAAGCCTGGATAATCGCGATTTCTTCGGCAATCTTGCGATTGGACATCTCGTTGTGCTGAGCGCGCTGTGGAGCTTTCTTGCCGTCCTTGCCCTCGACCTTAACGATCTGGGTCTGCTGTTCCTTAATTTTGGAGAGCGCCGTGGGCGTGGGGACGACCTTGAGCAGCTGCCTGCCCAGAACACGGGCCAGGGCAAACGCCGAAACCTCGCCATGGGTAGTCGACTCAGCCTGCTGGGCGGCCGTATCTGCTGCGGCAGACTCGGGCCTCTTCTGAGACTTGCGCTTAGAATCGCCTTGGACACTGCGCTCACGTTTCGAAGCAGGCGTCTGCTTCTGCGAACGTTCGGCCTTGCCCTCCTTCGCCGGCTGACGCTTGGGCTGCTCCATTGGAGCATCTACCTTCGCATCTTCGTCGCGCGGCGCTACATTCTCGGCGGCATCCTGAGCGTTAGAGCCGCGACCGCCACGATGACGGCGGCGGCGAGGCTTGCTCGAAGTACCCTCCCCCGTCTGTTCAACCGCAGGCTGCTGGCCCTGAGTCTCCGTATCGGACGCAGTCTGCTCATCAACAGGCTTCTGTTCACGGACTTCCGGCTCGGCAGGCTTCACGGCCTTCTCGGCCCGCATCTCCGGAACCTGATTAACCTTCTCCTGACGCTTTACGGGGTACGTGCGACCTGCAAAGCCGCGACCGGGACGGCACGAGTCTGAGGCCTTCTTGGCCGGCTTCTCGGAATCGTCTGCAACCTCGGCAGCCTCTTCGGCCTCGCGCACAACATCCTGCTGCTCGGCCTTAAAATGCGCACCGCGACAACGCTTGGGTTCCCGAGGCTCAGCGGACTTTTGCTCTTTCACAGGCTCCTGCGGCTCGGCGACAGGCTCGTTCTCGACAACCTCGGCAACGGCCCCATCCTTTTGAGCCACAGCACGACGGAAGCGTTCCTGTTGGGCGCGGCGCTGAGCATCACGCTTTCCGCCTCCGCCAAAGCCGCCTCGACCCGCCTTGGCGGTAAAGGCACGCACGACATGCTCATCGAGCAGCTCGTCAGTATCGATATGCTCACGCGGGGCAACTTCTTCCGCAGCAGGAACCTCAACGGAATCCTCGACAGGCTGCTCCTGGGCATCATGAATCTCGGCATTGATGGTATAGAACGCCGGGCGGCCGTTAATGCCGCTGCCCTCGATCTTGGTCACGATCTTTGCCGCGATAAGCTCATCGCGCATCGCCTTGGTATCGCACTCCTTATCCACGGAGCGGAAGATTTGCGCCAGCGCGCTCGACTTGATCTTGAGTGCCTTGCGGCAGAGCAGGTCGTAGGCAACCAGCTTAGCCCGCTCGGCAGAAAGCGACGTTTGTCCGCTCAGACGCTCAGCCAGAGCATCGACATTTTGTTGGTTATCGGAATATACCGTCTTGGCCACGGGGCCCCTTTCATATGCACACATATACGTCCATATGGTACAACGCGCACCGCCATCCACGCAAAACATCTGCGAGAACACCCCGACATCACCCGTCTTTACAAAAAAGGCCGGGCCCGCGTTCTGCGGACCCGGCCTTTCCGAGTCATAGAGATGGAAGATCCAATCCGTCCGATCGGCTAAGCCTTGGCGGCCTCAGCGTCGGCAGGAGCCTCGGCGGCAGCAGCGCGACCATACTCGGCCTTGCCCATCTCGGACCACTCGGGCTCCTCGTCGGGCATGGAGCCGGCCTCCTTGCAGAAGAACTCCTTGAGGCAGTTGACGGCAACGATGAGGCCCAGGACCATCAGCAGGACGGCAAAGACGAGCTGCAGGCCCTTGGTGGCGGCGACGGAGACGGCGGCCGTGGTGGCGGTAGCCGGGATGGTACCGAAGAAACCGTAGGCCTGGACGGCGGTCATGCAGCCCATGGCGCTCTGGACCAGCGAGGTGAAGGTGCAGCAGAGCAGGAAGACGACGGGCACGTAGAGCATCCAGCCCTTGCGGCCGGTGCACTTGCAGAACACGGCGAGGGTGATCATGGTCATACCGCCGAGCAGCTGGTTGGAAGCACCAAAGAGCGGCCAGATGTTGGCATAGCCACCAAAAGCGAGGGCGAGACCAGGAAGCAGGGTGACAACCGTGGCGAACCAGGGGTTGCCGAGGACCTTCATGTAGCCGGCCTTGGACTCGATGGCCAGGGCGTCGTTGGTCTGGGCAAAGAACTCAGAGAACGAAGTGCGGGCGATGCGGGCGACGGCGTCGAGCGAGGTCAGGGCCAGAGCGGAGACGTTCATGGTCATGAAGACGGTAGCGAGCGTGCCGTCAACACCGAAGGCCTGCATACCGCGGGAGATGCCAGCGGCGAAGATCTGGAACGGGGTGGAAGCGACACCGGCGTTGAGGGCGCCAGTACCGGCGGTGTTCATATCGGAGAACATGATGCCGGCGACGATGATGGCAAGGATGCCGACGAAGGACTCGACAATCATGGCGCCGTAACCGACCTTGACGGCGTCCTGCTCCTTCTCGACCTGTTTAGAAGAGGTGCCGGAAGAAACGAGGCTGTGGAAACCGGAGAGAGCACCGCAAGCGACGGAGACGAACAGGACCGGGAACATCATGCCGGAGGCAGTGGAGAAGCCGGTGAAGACCGGAGCGGTGATAGTGGCCTGACCGTTGACGCCCAGGACGACGATGCCGAGGACAGCGCAGACGATCATGACGATCATCATGATGGAAGTGAGGTAGTCACGCGGAGTCTTGAGCATCTGGATGGGCATAGCGCCAGCGAAGACCAGGTAGACCATGACGACGGCGAACCACTGGAACTTATCCAGGTAGACCGGGAACTGCATACCGACGGCGAACATGAGAACCATGAGGACCACGCCGGTGACGAACTCGGCAGCGCCGGTGAGGTTGAACTTCTTCTGGGCCCAACCAAAGGCGATGGCGACGAAGGTGAACAGGATGGAGATGGTACCAGCGCAGCCGGCGGCATAGGACTTGGTGAAGTCGACGGCACCGGTAGCAGCACCAGAAGCGTCAACGGCCGGGGTGAACATGAACGTCTTGCAGACCATGTCGGTGAAGGCGGCGATAACGATGATGCAGAACAGCCAGCAGAACAGCAGGAACAGGCGACGGCCGGTCTTGCCGATGTACTTCTCGATGAGCTGAGCCAGGGACTTGCCGTTGTTCTTCATTGAGGCGTACAGGGCGCCAAAGTCGTGGACGGCGCCAAAGAAGATACCGCCGACGAGGACCCAGAGCACGACGGGCAGCCAGCCAAAGGCCATGGCGACGATCGTACCCGTAACAGGGCCAGCACCGCAGATCGAGCTGAACTGGTGCGAGAACGCGGTGAAGGCGGAGACGGGCGAGAAGCTCTTGCCGTCCTTCATGCGCTTGGCCGGCGTGAGGGCATCCTTGTCAACGCCCCACTTGTTGGCCAGCCAGCGGCCATAGCCCAGATAGCCGCAGGCGAGCACCGCCGCAGCCACAACCATGAGCAAAACTCCGTTCATTACATTTCCTCCTCTAAAAAGAACTACTCAGACATAAAAAATGAGGGCCGTCGGTTGCGCTCGACGGCCCTCATCTTCATCAGCCGCCCGTTATCGTACGGGCTAGCTGTATGTGCTAACCCGCATCAGATAATTACTACGCTGATAATGTTTAGCTGATGCGTGAACATGTCTAAGAAATCCTCTTCAATCATGATGTGAACGATCCGTGCGTGTTCACATCCCCCAGTGGATGAAAAGGAGTATGAAACTTTAGTTACCTAAAGTCAACGCAAATATGTAATGAATTTTCAACTTTTTTTGAAATTCTCGGTATAAAACGCCACTGACCTCGGACTTTACCCAACAAAAGTTTTTGCATGAGAGATGCCCCCGAGAGCGGCGGGAACCGCACCCATACGACTACAGCGTCATGTTTGGATCGGCGTCGACGTCGAACGGCGAGATTTCACCTCGGTCGAATTTACGGCGAGCAACCTCCGCGATCATGGCGGCGTTATCGGTGCAGGCAGACAAGGGCGGCACCGTCACGCGGATGCCCTGGCGCCCGAGCTTCTTGATCATCATCTCGCGCAGATGCGGGTTGGCCGAGACGCCGCCGCCGATGCAGTATTCCTTGCATCCGGTGGCATGCAGCGCGTTCTTGGCCTTCTTGTACTGAACGTCAAAGACCGCGGCCTCAAACGAAGCAGCCAGGTCGGGCAGATGAATCGTACGCCCGGCTTTGGTCTCCTGCTCAATGTAGAGCGTCACGGCCGTCTTAAGGCCCGAAAGCGAGAATCGATAGTCTCCCCTACTATTAAGCGCACGGGGGAAGTCAATCGCGCGGGGATTGCCCGTCTCGGCCAGTTTGGAAATGATGGGGCCGCCGGGATAGCCCAGACCCAGCGCCTTGGCCACCTTGTCGAAGGCCTCGCCCACGGCGTCGTCGAGCGTCTCACCGAGCACCTCGTAGTCGCCCCATGCCTTGACGTGCACAAGCATGGTATGACCGCCCGAGACGAGCGTGAAGATAAACGGCGGCTTGAGATCGGGCTGCGCCAGCAGGTTGGCGAACAGATGACCCTCCAGATGGTTGACGCACACGAGCGGTTTACCGGCAGCATACGCAAAGCCCTTGGCAAAGGCGACGCCCACCACCAGAGCACCCACCAGGCCCGGACCCTGTGTCACGCCAACAGCAGCGAGTTCGCTCGGCGCGATGGCTCCGCCCTCAAGACCAAGCGATGCCGCGGCATCCTCGAGCGCCGCATCTACGACACTCACAATCACCTCAACGTGCTTGCGCGAGGCGATCTCGGGCACCACGCCGCCAAAGCGGGCGTGAAAATCAATCTGTGTCGACACCTGGTTGGCCAGCATCTTGCCGTCCGCATCGATAATCGCCACGGCCGTCTCGTCGCAGGAACTCTCGATGGCAAGCACCAGGCGGCGGCGCTCGATTTCGGCACGCTCCTCAGCGGTGCGTTCGGGCGCGGGCAGCGGCCACACACGCTGCTCAGCCGCCGTCGGCTCGGGCGAAGCGTTGTCGACCGGGAGCACCAAGGGCAGCGGCGCCGTCATGACGATGGCATCCTTGCCGGCACCATAGTAGCCGCGGCGCCGTCCTGCCTCGGTAAAGCCCAGAGCGTTATAAAGCGCGATCGCTCCCTCGTTGCCGTCCTCGACCT
>URMR01000131.1 GCA_900548935.1 uncultured Collinsella sp. | reverse complement strand
GAATAATTCCCTATTTGAGCCTTTTTTCGCACAATCAGGAACTATTCCACCGCAACTATTATGAATTGGCTGCTAGGCTCGACACCTATTCTGCTAGACCGTCGGCCTTTGCAATCCCGTTTGTCGAACCGTCCTGATAGACAATCTTGACGTGCTCAACCTCGGACACCGCAACGCCCGATGGAGGTTCCAGACGCCACTCCGTCAGAGCGATATCCATAGTCGTGGGCACATCGCCCTGATCTTTGAGCTTCACCGTGAGTGTTTTGAGTGCCTCATCAAACGTCACGCGTTCGATTTCTTCGCCCGGAATAGACCCGCCGCTCAACTGCAGCTGCACAAACTCGTCGCGCGGATACCAGTAGTCGCCCGGTGCGGCCACCGTGTTACCGCCAGCGACCTTCACCGTCATAATCGGTAGGCTATCATCAGCCTCGAACTCCCATGCAGCGCCGCCGCGACCGCCAAACGTCCAGATACAAAAGGCAATCACCAACACGGCAAGCACCGCAAAACCAATCGCGACAAGGCCATGGTGCGCACGGCTTTCCGCGGCCGATACATCCCATTGTGTCTCTCGATATAGATGCTTGTCTTCCATGTACGCCTCCCCACAGGCACGCTCGTTAGGCCAATCGTACCCATTCGAGCTATACTTGAGCCCATTACATAAACGGGGAGCTTGCAGGACAAGACGGCAGGCTGAGACTGGGCGCGCCCGCCCTGACCCGCAAACCTGATATGGGTAATGCCAACGAAGGGAGCCGTGCCAATGAGCACACAGACCGAGCCCAAGCTCGTCACGCAAATCGACTTCGCCCGCGCCGGGCAGATCACACCGCAGATGAAGGAGGTCGCCGAGCGCGAGCATCGCGACCCCGAGTACATCCGCGAGCGCGTGGCCGACGGCCGCATCGCCATTCCCGCCAACATCGTGCATATCAAAAAGGGCATGCGCGCCTTTGGCGTCGGTGAAGGGCTGTCCACCAAGGTCAACGTAAACTTGGGCATCTCGGGCGACAAGGCCGATGCCACCGAGGAATGGAAAAAGGTCAAGATCGCCGAGGACTTTGGCGCCGACGCCATCATGGACCTCTCCAACTCTGGCAAGACGCGCCAGTTCCGCCAGCAGCTCATCGACGAGACGCCGCTCATGGTAGGCACCGTCCCCATGTACGACGCCATCGGCTACATGGAAAAGCCGCTGGTCAAGCTTACCAAGGACGACCTGTTCGAGGTCGTGCGCGCGCACGCCGAGAACGGCGTGGACTTTATGACCATCCACTGCGGCATCAACAAGTCGGTCACCAAGACCTTTAAGGAGACCGGCCGCCTCATGAACATCGTCAGCCGTGGCGGCTCACTGCTGTTTGGCTGGATGGAGGTCACCGGCAACGAAAACCCCTTCTACGAGTACTTTGACGAGCTGCTCGAAATCTGCCACGAGTACGACGTGACGATTTCGCTCGGTGACTCCTGCCGCCCGGGCTGTCTCTACGACTCCAACGACGCTACCGAGACCGCCGAGATGATCGAACTGGGCAAGCTGTGCAAGCGTGCTTGGGCCGCCGGCGTCCAGGTTATGGTCGAGGGACCGGGCCACATGGCGCTCGACGAGATCGCCGCCAACATGAAGCTGCAGAAGCGCCTGTGCCACAACGCCCCGTTCTATGTGCTGGGACCGCTGGTGACCGATATCGGTGTGGGCTACGACCACATCACCGCCGCCATCGGTGGTGCCATCTCTGCGAGCTCGGGTGCCGACTTTTTGTGCTACGTGACGCCGGCCGAGCACCTGTGCCTGCCCAACGCCCAGGACGTGCTCGACGGCCTCATGGCCACCAAGATCGCCGCACACGCCGCCGACATCGCCAAAAAGGTGCCCCACGCCCGCGACATGGACGACAAGATGGGCCAGGCACGCCGCAAGCTCGACTGGGACGCCATGTGGAAGTGCGCTCTCGACCCGGTCACCGGTAAGAAGCGCTACGAGGAATCCCCCGCCGCCACCGAGGGCACCTGCACCATGTGCGGCAAGATGTGCGCCGTCCGCACCGTCAACAAGATCTTCGAGGGCACCACGATCGACCTCGGCATGGAGGACTAGCCCTGTCGCCGCGGCCGCTTCTGGCGGCGAGCTGGTGCCTGTCAATTGTTGACGTGTGAACATTTGCTTGCATTTGCGTAAAGATTGCATCGCCCGCCCGGGTTCGGCATAGAGTCGGCCCGGGCATCTTTATAATGCTGGCTTATAGACCCATTTGATTCCGACCGAAAAAGGGAGCGAACATGGATCGCAGTAAGGTACCTGCCGTTCTATCCATCGCAGGATCCGATTCCAGCGGTGGCGCCGGCATTCAGGCCGACATCAAGACCATCACGGCGCACCGTCTGTATGCCGAGACGGCCATCACAGCCATAACCGCACAAAACACGCTCGGTGTCACCGCCGTGCAAAACATCTCCCCGGATATTGTCGCGGCGCAAATCGATGCCGTTTTTGACGATATCCGCCCCAGTGCCGTCAAGATCGGCATGGTTTCCTCTGCCGAGATTATCGAGGTTATCGCCGACCGCCTGAGTGCCTGGGACGCACAAAATATCGTCGTCGACCCCGTCATGGTCGCCACCTCGGGCGCTCGTCTGATCGCGGAGGACGCCGCCGAAGCGCTTACACACCGCCTGTTCCCGCTGGCGACCGTCATCACGCCCAATATTCCCGAGGCCATGGCCCTGCTCGACTACGAGGTCGACTCCGAGCGCACGCAGCAAAATGCCGCCATGCTCCTCACCCGCCGCTTTGGGTGCGCGTCCCTCGTTAAGGGCGGGCATTTTGTCAACGAGGCCAACGATGTGCTAGCAGAGCCCGCGCCGCTCGATGACGAGGGCAACCATCTGGGCGATCCGCTCACCACGTGGTTCCGCCACAAGCGCATCGAGACCGACAACACGCACGGCACCGGCTGCACGCTCTCGTCCGCCATCGCCTGCGCGCTGGCTCAGGGCATGGATCTTGCCGATGCCGTCAACGCCGGCAAGGCATACTTAACCGGCGCTCTCGCCGCCGGCTTTGACATGGGCAAAGGTTCCGGCCCCGTCAATCACATGTGGCAATACTGACTTGTAGGAACGACAAAAACGAACACGCCGTTTGCCTGCGGGTTTAAGTACGACAACAACGGCACAAGCACGTAAGAACGAGTTAGCGCGCGCACTTGGGATAATTTGGGGATACGAAAGCCGCACGGACGCGCGCTCGAAACATCCCTGTTTATTAACGCAAAGAGGCCCCTCCCCGGAATATGAGCTGCCTCCCATTTCTTGGACATGAGAAATGGGAGGCAGCTCAGGATGGCCTGGTTCAACGTTTTAATCGGGTTTCCCCCGTATGTGCGGCGGCGAGATCGCTGCCTTATGGCTAGATGCCCAGCTGCTTCTTGATGAGCTCTGAGGCTACGATCGTGCATGTCTGTTTGACGACCGACAGGGACGTCTCGCCGACTGCCTTCGAGATCGCGTCTTTCGCCCTCCCCCACACCCTGGCGGAGCGGATGGCATCGAGATAGTCATACCCATCCCATGTCAGACGCGAGACGGTCACCCCGAGAGGCTCCTCCCCGAAGCCGTCATAGGACACCTCTGCCTCGACGAGGCCGTACTCCCTCAGAAGTTCGACATGGAAGGCGATCTGGTTAATATCGTACCGGCTAGAGCAGAGAGTGGTTTCATCTACCCCGACCTCGGCGGACTCGGCAGTCATGAGGGTGTACCTCACGATATCGAGGTCGCGCCTCACATCGCACCGCCGGACGAAAAGGCGTGGGCCATCATGCGTATGCCTCCTCAGGGAGGTTGCCATCGATGGCGGCATAGGGATTGCCGCCATGATCCTCCCAGTTTGCGCAGACGTAGCTGTTGTAGCCTTCGAGTTTCTCGTCCTCTCCGGCCAGCCAAATCGGCTCAAACTCGGAAACCTCGTCGTTTGGGATGGCCCATCCGAACATATCCCAGCAGTGCTTGCCGCCGATGATCTGCTGGCGGACGTCTATCGTGTCGAAAAAGAAACTCATCCCATGCGGCGCAAGCTGCAGGTTAAGGAGGTCAACGGAGTCGATGACGTACTCGCTGTATTCACCGGTCAGGTCACTTGCGTACCTTATTCCAAAGTGAGGTGTAGTAGCCACTGCAGCCCTCCTCGTATTTGAACAGCGAAACACGGATTTTTTTGTCGAGGTTGACAACGGCGATATCTCCGCCATGGAAGTAGACGGCGCAGTGCTGGCCGTTTTGGCCTCTTATGTCATCCACGAACGCGACATCATCCGCCTCGTCGATGACCTCTGACAATATTCTATCGTATTCGTCCTGCCCGGCCTTCGACCTGTAGTCGATTCCGTATTCTGCGGCGTGCTCTTTTGCGCGCCAGTTTCTTCGCTCTCCACTTGACCAGTTACTAGGCCCGTCCCAAACCGCCACAAAGGGGACAGGCACCTTTGTGGCGGTTCCCACAAACATCTCGATATGTAACAGTTAGAGCCCATTTTTCGGCCCACCTGTTACAGATTGAGACATTCAAATTCCGCTCAGAAGATAATCTCGATCTGTAACAGTAACTCGGCAAAATCGACCCTAGATGTTACAGATCGAGACAAACGACCGATATCGACCTGAATAATCTCAATCTGTAACATCTGGCCCGTTTTCGGCCTTACAACTGTTACAGATCAAGACAAATCAACGAAACAAGCCACCGCAAGGAGAACTATTGTGGTGGTTTGGGGCCGTGCTACTCACCGAGCATCTCTTTGAGCTTGGCTGCCACGGCGTGGCCCAAGCTCTCGTGGCTTTCGGGCATCATATGCAGATAGTCGATATCGCCCGGCTCGGCAAAATCGGCGGCATTCAAAAAGTCGCAGCCAAACTGCTCGGCCACGTGCGCATAGTGCTCGCCAAAATGCTCCGAGGCCTCGACGGAATGCTCGTCAAAGTCGGTCATGTACACATCGGCGATCTGCGGTTTAATCTTGATAGGCGCCATCAGCAGAATGCGCGGACAAGGCGCAGCGTCGGTCCATGGAAACGCGCGGACAGCGCGAATCAGCGCCATGGCGCCACGGGCGATATCGGAAGCTGTCACGTTAAAGACCGTCTTACAGTCGTTGGTGCCCAGCATAATCACGATCGCATCCAGCGGCTTATGAGCCTCGAGCAGCATCGGAAGCGCGCGAATGCCGTTGAGGTTAGTGTCCAGATGGCACATATCGTCGCGCACCGTCGTGCGGCCGTTGAGCCCCTCCTCAATCACATGCCAGCCCTCGCCCAGGTCACGCTGTGCCACGCCGCACCAGCGCACATCCTGCTCATAGCGCACCGCGGTGCCGTCGCGCATACCTGCC
>URMR01000130.1 GCA_900548935.1 uncultured Collinsella sp. | reverse complement strand
CTCGATATAGTCGGTGTTGACGTGCGTGACCTTGCCTACGCGGCCGAGCTCTGGGTCGAGAGGCTCGGCGATAAGGGTACCGGCGTCGCTGCCGGACACGCCCACGGCCAGGTTGCCGTGGTGGTTGATGGCAGCTACCAGCTCCTGGTTGACCTTGCCGCCCAGCACCTCGCGCACGATATCCATGGTCGCCGGCGTGGTCACGCGCTGGCCGTTCTTAAACTCGACAGGAATATCGTAATGGCCCAGCGCCTCGTTGATGGCCTTGCCGCCGCCATGCACGATGACGGGGCGCATGCCGATGATCTTGAGCAAAACGATGTCGCTCATCACGTCGCGGCGCAGCTGCTCGTCAACCATGGCTGCTCCGCCATATTTGATAACGACCGTCTTGCCGGTCAGGTTTTTAATCCACGGCAGTGCTTCGAACAGCAGCTGCGCGGTTGCTTCGTTAGATTCGCTCGAACGACAATCGCGTGCGAATTTCATAATCTGCCTCGTCTTTCGTATCGTTATCGCGCCGTGCTTCGCTGCCCGCAATCGCGGCAAGATGCGCAGCGTGCCTGGAATCTAGGAACGGTAGTCGCCGTTGATGGAGATGTACTCGTGCGTGAGGTCGCAGGTCCACACGGTCGTTGCCGCGTCGCCTGCACCCAGGTCGGCCGAGATCACGATCTCGGGCGCCTCAAAACGTCGCAGAGCCTCGTCCTCGTCAAAGGGAACGGTCAGACCGTCGCGACAGACAGGAATGCCCATCATGTCGATGGAAACGTCTTCCTGATTAAACTTCACGCCGCACTTGCCAAGCGCCATAGCGACGCGGCCCCAGTTGCAGTCGTGACCAGCAATGCAGGTCTTGACGAGCGGCGAATTGGCGACGGCACGGGCGGCGATATCGGCCTCCTCGTCGTTCGCGGCACCGGTGACGTTAACCGTCACGAGCTTGGATGCGCCCTCGCCATCTGCGGCGATATTGCGCGCCAGGCTCTCGCACACCTCATGCACGGCAAAGGCCAGCTCATCGAAGGCGTCGGAGCCCTCGACAATGGGTTCGGCATCCGCGGCAGCGGCGCCGGAGGCAAGCATGATGCAGGTGTCGTTGGTCGAAGTATCGGAGTCGACCGTTACCTTATTAAAGGTCTGCTTGACGGTGGAGAGCAACAGGGCGTGGAGCGCCGCCGGCTCGACGGGGGCATCGGTAGTGATGACCGCGATCATGGTTGCCATGTTGGGCATGATCATGCCCGAGCCCTTGCACATACCGCCCACCGTATAGGCATTGCCTGCATGCCCCGCAGCCTCACTGCGATAGCGAACGGCATACTCCTTGGAATGTGTATCAGTCGTCATGATAGCGCGGGCGGCATCGGCGCCACCATGAGCGGAGAGCGCCTCGAAGGCGGACGGAACGGCCGTCTCAAACGTGTCGATCGGCAGAATCTGTCCGATCACGCCTGTGGATGCAACTAGGATCTGCTGGGGTTCACAGCCGATGACCTGCGACGCGATGTTGCATGTCTCGCGTGCGCAGGCAAGGCCGGTCTCGCCCGTAGCGGCATTCGCGTTGCCGGAGTTGATTGAAACACCAGCGACGATGCCATAGCCTTTGTCCGAACCGCCCAGGTTGGCACGGCTCACCTGCACGGGCGCCGCGCAAAAACGGTTGGTCGTAAACACGCCGGCGCCGGGACAGGGCTTATCAGGCACCACGAGCGCATAGTCCAAGCGCTCGGGATTCTTCCGGAATCCCGCATGGATGCCTGCGGCCTTAAAGCCAGCAGCTGCCGTAACGCCACCCTCGACGGCGCGAATCTTAATATCAATCAGGTCGGTATTCATCGTCCCTACGACTCCTTATATCAAATAAAAAAAAGCGGGCATCGGCTGGCACGCCATACCGGTCGCAATTAGTAGACCAGCTTAAAAGTGGCGCCCAACTCGATACCCGACCACCAAATCGTTAACAATCGAATGTGCTACACCGGGCACGCCACTGTGGGCAAGCCTCGTCGCTCGTCAAAGCCAAAAACGATGTTGGCGCACTGGACCGCCTGGCCCGCAGCACCCTTGCACAAATTGTCGATAGCACCCGTCGCCACCAGCACGCCCGCACGCTTGTTGAGCGCAAGGCCGATCTGGGCGGCGTTGGTGCCGACGACCGAAGCCGTCTTGGGCTGCTGGCCGGCATCGAGTACTCGCACGAAGGTTCGACCGGCGTAGAACTGCTTGTAATGGTCGACAACGTCCTCAAGGGTCAAGGTATCGATAGCCTGCGGCGTAAGCGGCATCGTCACCGTAGAGAGCAGACCGCGCTTGAGCGGTGCCAGGTGCGGGGTAAAGACGACGCGATCGGTTAGGCCCAAGATCTGCTCGATTTCGGGCGTGTGACGATGCTTGCCCACGCCATAGGCCTCCAGGTTTTCGTCCGCGCTGCAAAAATGCGTACGGGCGTTGCAGGACTTACCGGCACCCGTCACGCCGCTGATAGCGTCAACGATCACGGGGCCACTCTGGGCAACCCAGCCGGCGCGCACGGCAGGCGCGGCGGCAAGGCTCGTTGCGGTGGGATAGCAACCGGCGCAGGCAACCAGCACGGACTTGCCGCCAGCATAATCGGATGCGGCGGTCTCCAAGTCCCGACAGAACAGCTCGGGCAGGCCAAAAGCGCGCGTCTTGAGCAGCTCGGGGCTCGTGTGCTCGGCGGCATACCATGCCTCGAACACGACCGGATCGCTCAGGCGGTAGTCGGCAGACAAGTCGAAGCAGGAAACGCCTGCGGCAAGCAGGGCAGGCACCTGCGCCATGGCAGCCGTGTGCGGCACGGCAAGAAAAACCGCATCGCAGCTCTTGAGCTCGGGAGCGTCATGCGTGGTGAAAACCAGATCGCTCACGCCAGCAAAGCTCGGATACACCGCGGACAGCGGCTGGCCGGCATCGGCGTTGGACGTAATGGCAACAAGTTCAAACTCGGGATGACCGAGCACGAGGCGAATGAGCTCGGCTCCGGCATATCCAGCCGCGCCGACGATTCCAACCTTCAAAGACATATCAGACTCCTTGTCTGCGATTTATGCACCGATGCGCATTTCGCAGCGGTCGTTATGAAGTGGGTTGAAACTTTAGCACCAAAAGATGCATGAATACGTAAATGGCTTGCATATTCATGCATTGAAACATTCCCGACACATTCGCTTGAAGGAATTGACAAATAGAGCGGGCCCCGTATCGACCGGCACTCCTTACGGCGCCGGGCAACACGGGGCCCGCCCATGCGAAAACTAAGTTGTTGGGATGAGCCAGCTGGCTAGAGCTCGACCGGCACCCATTCGTCGTGATTGCAGATAAAAGCCTCGGGATCCTCGACGCTAAAGAAAACGAGCGTGGGGTCGTTAGGCCCCTCATAGTGCTCGCTCAAGCGCTCAAGATGTTTCCATCCGGCCTCGCGCATTTCGCTCGAAGCCCGGTCTTCCAGCCCCGCACGCCCGCGCAGAATCAACCAACCATGGCCCGGCCACCAACTCGTGGCCTCAAAGCGCTGGTTTTGCAGAAGCTCCTGCCACACATCTTTGGTGCGCGCCGTCACAAACCACAGCTTGCCGTCCTGAATCTGTGCAAACGAGAACGGACGCACATGCGGCTGCCCGTCCACACTCGTCGCCAGATACCACGCCGGCACCGACGTCAGATACTCCAGCACCGTATTCAATCCGTCCACGTTTCCTCCTGCCACTAGCTAATTTAGAACGGGTAGTTAATTTGAGACGCGCTAGAGCTCCAGGCGCTCTTCGCTGCCGTCGATATCGCAGAAGCGGGCAACAATATTGCGGACCGATAAGAATGCAAGGCGGCCGTCGTTGGCGCTATCGTGTTGCTCGCCAATGCCCACCATGTGCTTAAAGCCCGCCTGGCGCACCTTGTCGCTCACGAATGCATCGTCCTCGAGCGCGGCCTCACCGGTTAACACGATCCAGCACTCCCCCGGCTTCCAGCCCGATACCTCAAACTTGGGATTCGCGCTCAACTCCGCCCATACGTCCTTGTCGCGCGACGTGCAAAACCACAGTTTGCCGTCATCGACCATGGCAAACGAAAACGGCCTCACGCGGGGCTGATGCCCGTCGCTCGCATCGGTCGTGGCAAGATACCACGCCGGAATGCGCCGGAGATACGAGCAGACGCGCTCGAGCTGAGCCGTGCGATCGATGTCGGTCATAGAGACCCCTTTCTTGCGCTCGAATCGAGCTTAGACGAGTTGAAGATTGATAACGACAACGCATGTCACCAGCAGCGCCATCGCCACCGCGGCCAGTGCATCCCCGCGGCCAAACATAAGCGTATGCAGCCGCGTACGCCCCTGCTCACCATGGTAGCAACGTGCGTCCATAGCGGCAGAGAGTGTCTCGGCATGACGAAACACACCCGCGAACAGCGGAATTGCCACGCTGGCAAGCATGCGCGCGCCGCCGAGCGGACCACCCGCCACGCGCGCGCCGCGACTTGCCTGCGCATCGGCCGTCTGTTTCATCTCGGTGGCAAACTGCGGCATAAAGCGCAGCGCGATGCCCATGATCATGCCGAGCTCGTGCGCCGGAAGCCCCAGACGCGCGAGCGGTGCGAGCAAACGCTCAAAGCCCGCAGTGAGATCGAGCGTGGGCGTGGTGAGCGTAATAGCGCTCATGCCGGCCATCATCAGGGTCAGACGGCATGCCATAAACGCCGCAGAACGCAGCGAGCCCTCGCTCACCTGCAAAAAGCCAAGCTGCCACAGGGTGCGGCCACTCTGGTCGGAAAACAGGTTGAGCACCGCGACCACCACGACGATCGCCAGCAGTGGTGCCATCGATGATAGGACCCGGCGAAGCGGCACTTTGGCTGCGGCATAGATCAGCACGACAAACATTGCGACCGGAACCAACCCGCGGAAGCTTCCGACAGTGAGCACGGTGATCAGAAATGCGAAACCTAGGAGCAGCTTAGTGCGCGGATCCAGGCGATGCACCGCGCTATCCCCGGGATAGTAGCTGCCAAATGAGAACGCCTCCATTAGCAGCCCTCCTCTCGCGTGGCTATCTTGGAACCGGCCTGACGCGATGCCCTCAAAGGTCCGTCTGCACAGCCCGGTAGCAAGCCGGCCAGCTCGTCGGCCAGTGCCTCAACCGTATAAAGCTTGTCGCAGCGGAGCGGCACACCGGCTTGCGCGAGCGCCAGCGCCATGCGCTGGGCGGCGGGAACGCCCAGGCCGATCGACTTGAGCTCGTCCGCGTACGCAAAAACCTGCGCGGGCGCTCCCTCGGCAAACACGGCGCCCTCGTTCATCACAACGATGCGGTCACAACAATTTGCCAGGTCATCCATACTGTGCGAAACCATGACAACAGTCAGGCCCTCGCGATGGAGTCGACCGATGAGCCCTAGGAAATCCCTGCGCGCAGC
>URMR01000129.1 GCA_900548935.1 uncultured Collinsella sp. | reverse complement strand
AAGAAGCGCGCCGCCAGCCTAGGGCTTGCCACCAAGCCATACGTGTTGGACGACCTGGCGCCGCAGGCTGCTGTGCAAGCGACGCTGCAATCCATCAACTACGACAAGACCGTGCATGGCTGCCTGATGTTTCGTCCGTTGCCCGCTGGGCTTGACGAGGACGCGGTTGCCGCGGCACTCGATCCCGCCAAGGACGTCGACTCCATGACGCCGGCCTCGCTGCTTACCACGCTTTCGGGTCGTGGCGAGGGCTTTGCTCCCTGCACGGCCGAGGCCGTGTTGGCGTTGCTGGACCATTACAGTGTTGAGCTGGATGGGGCCAAGGTCGCGGTCGTCGGTCGGTCGCTGGTGATTGGTCGTCCCGTTGCCGCCATGCTTACGGCTCGCAATGCCACGGTGACGACGTGCCATACACATACTCGCGACTTGGCTGCTGAGTGCCGTGCAGCTGATATTGTGGTTGCGGCCGTTGGACGCGCGCGCACGATTGGCGCGGATGCGGTTCGTGGGGGCCAGACAATCATCGATGTTGGCATTAATTGGGACGAGGCCGCCGGCAAGCTGGTCGGGGACGTCGATTTTGATGCTGCGGAGCCGGTTGTTGGCGCAATTACTCCGGTGCCGGGCGGCGTGGGGGCTGTAACGACGGCGATTCTCGCTAAGCACGTGATCGAGGCGGCGGAGCGCGCATCGAAATAGGCGTTTTTGACCACAGGGGTTGCCGAGGCGGCTATTTCGCCCTTTTTGCGCCGAAGCGATACACTGTTGCCGTTTGATTTCTTCGCTCAAGGAGGATGCGCATGCCGTGCACAACGATTCTGGTCGGTAAAAACGCAAGCTACGACGGGTCGACCCTGGTCGCGCGTAACGAGGACTCGTCCAACGGGGTGTTTGAGCCCAAGCGCATGCGCGTAGTGCATCCCGACGAGCAGCCGCGTGTCTACACGAGCGTCCTGAGCCACCTGACCGTTGAGCTGCCCGATAACCCCATGCGCTATACGAGCGTCCCCGATGTTGTCCCGGGCCACGGTATCTGGGCCGAGGCCGGTTTCAACGAGCTCAATGTTGGCATGTCCGCAACCGAGACGCTTACCACCAACGAGCGCGTCCGCGGCGCCGATCCGCTCGTGGACTATGTACCCGCTAAGGGCAACGAGGGCGAGGACGGCTATGTGCCGGCGCAGCCCGGCGGTCTGGGCGAGGAGGACATGGTGACCCTGGTGTTGCCGTACGCCAAGTCTGCCCGCGACGGTGTGCGCATTCTGGGCGACCTGCTCGAGCGCTACGGCACCTACGAGAACAACGGCATCGCCTTTAGTGACGTGGACGAGATCTGGTGGCTCGAGACCATCGGCGGCCACCACTGGATTGCCAAGCGCGTGCCCGACGACGCCTATGTGACCATGCCCAACCAGCTTGGTATCGACAGCTTTGACCTGGACGACGCCGAGGGCGCTCAGGCCGACCACATGTGCTCCGCCGACCTGCGCGTCTGGATGGCCGAGTGGCATCTGGACCTGACGCTGGGCGTCGAGAGCGACGGCCCGGCTGCCGTCTTTAACCCGCGCGAGGCCTTTGGCTCGCACAGCGACAGCGACCACGTCTACAACACGCCGCGCGCCTGGTACATGCAGCGCTGCCTCAACCCCAGCGATGTGTGGGACGGTCCCGAGGCCGACTACACGCCCGAGAGCGACGATATCCCCTGGAGCCGCGTGCCCGAGCGCAAGGTGACCATCGAGGACATCAAGTACGTGCTTTCGAGCCACTACCAGGGCACGGAGTACGACTGCTATGGCAGCAAGGGTACGCCCGCCACGCGCGGCGCCTATCGTCCCATCGGCATCAACCGCAACAGCCAGCTCGCCGTGTTGCAGCTGCGTCCCTATGCGCAGCCGGCGTATCGCGCCGTGCAGTGGATGGCGTTTGGCTCCAACTCGTTTAACGCGCTCGTGCCGCTGTATGCCAACGTCGAGACCATGCCCGAGTACTATGCCGACACGCAGGCTCGCGTGACGTCCGAGAATTTCTATTGGGCAAATCGGCTGATCGGTGCCTTGGCCGATGTCCGCTTCCACGAGTGCGGTCGCGCGGTCGAGGATTATCAGGAGAAGGTCGGCGGCATGGGCCACAAGCAGATTCACGACGTTGACGCTGCCGTGGCCGTGCTGCCCGAGGCCGAGGTGCCTGCCGAGCTCGCTCGCGCCAACGAGGCCTTTGCTGAGCTCGTGCACGTGGAGACCGATGCCCTGTTGGGCAAGGTGCTCTACACCACGAGCTGTGCCATGAAGAACTCCTTCGCGATGAACGATAACATTAGGTAAAAGCCGCATTGCAGCGAACGAGCGGGGCAAACGCCGTCAAAGGCTTTGCCCCGCTCGATTTCTATCCCGGCGATAAAACGATTTTGTGTCGTTCGCCCAATCTTGGGTACAAGAACGCCAATGCAGTTGTTCACGATTGGAGCCAACCATGGTTATGAAATTCGATCAGCTTGTTAACGGTGCCATCAACGTGGGCTTCGGCGCCGCTGCCGTTGCCGTCGAAGGCGGCAAGAAGGTCCTCGACGACCTCAATACCAAGGGCGAGCAGGTGCGCAAGGACGCCGGCACCCCCGATATCGCCCGCAGCGTGTCCGACATGTTCGAGCAGGCCGGCGGCACCATCTCCGACCTCACCGAGCGCCTGGGCATGCAGGGCGAGACCGCGGCCCAGCGCGTGCTTGACGAGCTCATCCTTGCCCGGGTCCGCGTCATGACCGCCCCCGAGCGCACGGCCTTCCTGGCCCATGTGCGCGATATCGTCGATTCGGTCGAGGATAACGTGACCTCGGTGCCCGTCGAGTCCGTTGAGCCCGACGATGCAGAGGACACCGAAGAGGCCGAGTAGCAGCGCAGATGGCAGATTCCACCACCGATTACAACAATCTAGATCCTTTGGGTGACGAGACGGCGGTTGTCGATGAGGTCGAGGCCGCCGTCTCGGGCGCTCGCAAGAAGCCGCGCGCTGTCGATATGGTGCCCGAAGAGCCCGACGCGATGGCGCCGGACGAGGAATACCAGCTCACGCCGACGGGTCGTCGCGAACGCATCGGGCAGATTGTTCGCTTGGTCAAAAAGTACCGTGTGTGGGATAACCTCACGCCGGTTCGCTTGCGCCGCCTGCTCGAGGAGCTCGGCCCCATGTTCGTCAAGATGGGGCAGATTCTGGCCAACCGGTCCGAGATTCTGCCGCAGCGCTTTTGCGATGAGCTGCGCCGTCTGCGTTCCGACGTGGAGCCGGTGCCGTACGAGGTAGTGCTTCGCTGCTTGGAAGAGGAATACGGCCTGCGCCTGGGGGAGATGTTCGACGCGATCGACCCCAATCCGCTTGGTAGCGCATCGCTCGCGCAGGTGCACCGCGCCCGCCTGGTGACCGGCGAGGACGTGGCCGTTAAGGTACAGCGCCCCGGCGCGCAACAGGTGATGGCTCAGGACATCGACATCATTCGCTCGGTGGTGCGCATCGTTTCCAAGTTCGTCAACACCGACCAGTTTGTGGACCTGCACGGCGTGGTCGAAGAGCTGTGGACCTCGTTTCGCGAGGAGACCAACTTTTTGGCCGAGGCCAAAAACCTCAACGACTTCTACGAGTTCCATAAGAGCGTTCATGGCGTGACGTGCCCCAAATCCTATCTGGACCTGTGCACCGAGCACGTGGTGGTCATGGACTACGTCGACGGCATTTCGATCGCCGATCCTGAACGCTTGGTGGCCGAGGGCTATGACTTGGAAAAGATCGGTGCCGCGATTGTCGAGGACTACTCGACGCAGGTGCTCGACGACGGCTTTTTCCATGCCGACCCGCATGCGGGAAACATCATCCTCAAGGACGGCATTGTCTACTTTATCGACCTGGGCATGGTCGGGCGCATGTCGAGTCACGACCGCGGTATCGTCAAGGACATGATTTTCGCCGTGGCCGAGGGCGACGTGCCCAAGCTCAAGGATTCGCTTATGCGCTTTGCCGTGACGCGTGGCGACTCGGCCGAGCTCGACCATTCGGCCTTTTTGTCCGATTTGGACTTTATCGTCGCCGACTTTGCGGGCCTCGACCTTAAGGATCTTGATATCGGCGAGTTTTTGACCTCGCTGCTCAATCTGGCGCGCAAAAACGACGTTGAGCTGCCGAGTGTGGTGACGATGTTCGCCCGCGGCATGGTGACGCTCGAGGGCCTGCTGACCGAGTACATGCCCAACGTCAACATGATCCAGATCATCCAGACGCATATCAAAAACGAGAAGAGCACCTATGCGCGCGTCCGCGAAATGGGACACGATCTTGCCGCGAGCAGCTATCGCGCGGCAAAAGGCTCGCTCGAGGCGGCCGAGTATCTGGGCTTGGCGTCGCGCATGCTCACGCGCGGCCAGCTTAAGGTAAACACGCAGATCATGAGCAGCGATAAGGCGCTACGGCAGCTGGGTGGAATTATCGACCGCATGTCGATGGCAATTGTGATCGCCGGCCTGTTTATCGGTTCGTCGGTGGTGTACTACGCGCGCATCGAGCCGGTTGTGTTTGGTATCCCGGTCATTGGCTTTATGGGCTACGTGAGTGCGCTGGTGCTGGCGCTGATGCTGGGCCGCGAGATTTGGCGCAACAGCCACGGCGGCAAGCGTTAATGACCCCTGGGGGACGGAGGAAAACGGATCATTTTGCCTTGCGTCGCGACGGCATGGGCCGGTTCGAGCAAAACTATGCCGGTTTACGGGGCTGGAGTGCCGAACCTCGAGCATACCGAAATTCGCCCTTTTAAAACCGCAGGTAGATGAGTCGTTGGTTTTCGAAAATGGCAGATATGGTTACGAAGTGCTGAATCAGTCCCGTAATCCGGCATAGTTTTGAAACGGGCTGTTCTTGCGAGGTCCGATGACAGTCCTTCCTATCGCAAACCATAGCTTTTACCTTGGGCTTCGCCTGCGTGCGGGGCCCTTTTGCGTGATACCATAATGACAGTAATAATCGATGGCCTAGATGGTGGTGCGGAGACGCACGAATGCGCGGTTATCCTGCGCATTTGGGAGAATCGGGGTGCAAGTCCCCGGCTGTACCAGTAACCGTAATTCCTCTTGGCCCGGGATGGTCGCGTCGCAGATCGGACGGCGTGCTCGGGTCGGTAAGGTTAAGTCGGATCGCCTCCCATCTAGGTGTCGCCCCATGCGGCACACGGCTCTGGAGAAAGGAGGTCCGACGTGATCGGACAGCAACCGCACGGCGGTGGGCGGCAGCCTGCCGCTTTGTCGAGCGAGGGAGCGCGCAATCGAATGGCGCGCACAATCAGGAACATGAGAATAGCCTCCGCACGTGTCCTTGTGGCGTTTATGACCATGCTTATGGTCTTTGGCACCACGCCGGCACAGCTGTGGGCCGAAGGCGCTGAGGGCATCGCCCAGGCTGTCGC
>URMR01000128.1 GCA_900548935.1 uncultured Collinsella sp. | reverse complement strand
GCGGCGACAATGTGTTCCAGATCTGCTTTACCGACCCCAACCAGGGCGTTGCCTCCGCAGATTATATCGCAGAAAACAAGCTCGGCACCAAGGTCGGCATCATCTATGACTCCTCCGATGCCTATTCTTCCGGTATCTATGAGAAGTTCAAGGCCGAGGCTGCTGCGAAGAACCTCGAGATCGTTACCGCTGAGGCATTTACCGCTGACAACAAGTCTGACCTGTCCACGCAGGTTGCCAAGTGCCAGCAGGCCGGTGCTGATCTCGTATTCCTGCCCATCTACTATCAGCCCGCTTCCATCATCTTCTCCCAGGCTAAGGCCATGGGCTATGCTCCCACTTTCTTCGGCGTGGACGGCATGGATGGCATCCTGACCATGCCCGGCTTCGACGCTTCCCTTGCTGAGGGTCTGATGCTCATGACCCCGTTCTCCGCCGACGACGAGAAGAACGCCGACTTCGTCAACGCTTACAAAGATAAGTACGGCGATACCCCCGACCAGTTTGCCGCCGACGCCTACGATTGCGTCCACGCAATCGTCGAGGCTATCGATAAAGCGGGCATCGACCTTACGGCCGACGGTGCCGACATTGCCGGCGACCTTGCCAAGGCCATGCGCAAGATCAAGATCGAGGGCCTGACGGGCGAGCTGACGTGGAATGACAAGGGCCAGGTTGAAAAGCCCGCTACGGCCTATGTGATTCAGGACGGCAAGTACATCGCCGCCTAAGTGCATATAACGAGACCGGTGGGGCCGTTTTATGCAGGGCAAGGACGCTTGTAACAGAACAGAAACATTACTTTTACATAATAAAGTGGCAATACTGCATAAAGTAATAGAAATACGCAGAATTATGGATAAATGAACAAATCCAAAGAAAAGTTGAAATAATCGCCACTTTCCTTAACTAAAGCGTCTACTATTTTGCGAACGCCGAACACGGCGAAGGATGGCCTGTCGGGTAACCGAAACCCGACGAGATTTGAGAGGAGAGCCGCATGTCGAGCCTCACCGGTAAGTCATTGAACCCTGTTATGAATCGCAGGAGCGTTATCGCGAGCGCAGCAGGTCTGGGGGCGATGTCCATTCTAGCTGGCTGCTCCTCCAACGGCGGCGACAGTGGTTCCGCTTCGGGCGACGCTTCGTTTAAGATCGGCACCATCGGCCCGCTGACCGGCGCCAACGCGTCCTACGGCAAGTCCGTTACACAGGCTGTCGAGCTTGGCTGCAAGGATTTCTCGACTAAGGAGCTGCCGCTTGTCAGCAAGGCCGAGGACGACCAGGCCGATGGCGAGAAGGCCGTCAACGCCTTCAACACCCTGCTCGACTGGGGCATGCAGGCCCTCGTCGGCCCGACCACCACGGGTGCGTCGGTTGCCGTTGCCGCAGAGTGTGGTAACGACCCCGAGACGTTCATGATCACCCCGTCCGCGTCTTCCGAGGACGTTACCAAGGGCAAGGATTGCGTCTTCCAGGTTTGCTTTACCGACCCCAACCAGGGTGTCAACGCTGCCAAGTTCCTGGCGCAGAAGTATGCGAACGAGAAGCTCGTGCTGTTCTATAACTCCGGCGACGCCTATTCTTCGGGCATCGCAGATTCTTTTAAGGCCCAGGCCGCTAAGTCTAAGCTTGAGATTGTCGACGAGGAGACCTTCAAGGACGACTCTGCTACGAGTTTTACCAACCAGCTGACCAAGGCAAAGCAGGCCGGCGCCACCATGATTTTTGCACCGATCTACTACACGCCCGCATCCGTCCTGCTCAAGAACGCCAAGGACATGGGCTACGACGTCAAGATGATGGGCTGCGACGGTATGGACGGTATCCTGGGCGTGGAAGGTTTCGACACCTCTCTGGCCGAGGGTCTGCTGCTCATGACCCCATTCTCCGCCGATGACGAGAAGAATGCCGACTTCGTCAACGCCTACAAGGATAAGTATGGCGAGACTCCGGACCAGTTTGCCGCCGACGCCTACGACGGCGTGCATGCGGTGGTCGAGGCCCTCAAGGAAGCCGGCCTGGGTGCCGACGCCGACCCGACCGAGGTTGCCGAGAAGCTTCCCGAGGCTATGCGCAACATTACCGTTGACGGTCTGACTGGCAAGCTCTCCTGGAACGACAAGGGCCAGGTCCAGAAGGACCCGACGGCGTACGTCATTACCGACGGCAAGTACGTACAGGCCTAATAGGCCGCCTTACATAGAGCGGTTTTGATCCCAAGCAGGGGAGGTTTTGGCCTTCCCTGCTTGCTTGGTATCTAGGGACGATGTAACGTCCCTGTTTCATACATTAACTGGAAACCTATTCGAAAGGGGGATGTGGAACATGACGGTCTTTATCCAATACCTGGTCAACGGCCTGTCCATGGGCAGCGTCTACGCCATCATCGCGTTGGGCTACACCATGGTCTACGGTATCGCCAAGATGCTGAACTTCGCTCACGGCGATGTCATCATGGTCGGTGCCTATGTCTCGTTCTGCGCCACGTCGTATCTCGGCCTCCCGGGCTGGGCATCTGTAGTTCTCTCTTGCGTGGCCTGCACGGTTCTCGGTGTTCTCATTGAGGGCCTGGCCTATAAGCCGCTGCGCCAAGCAGGTCCGCTGGCCGTTCTGATCACGGCTATCGGCGTGTCTTACTTCCTGCAGAACGCCGCGCAGCTTCTGTGGGGCGCCACGCCCAAGAACTTCACTTCGCTCGTCACCTTCCAGGTGCCGGAGTTCTTGGCCAAGTTCAACGTAAGCGCCGTCTCGCTCGTCACCATCGTCGCCTGCCTGGTTATCATGGCCGGCCTGATGTTCTTTACAGGTAAGACCAAGATGGGCAAGGCCATGCGCGCCGTGTCCGAGGACAAGGCTGCCGCTCAGCTCATGGGCATCAACGTCAACCGCACCATTTCGATGACGTTTGCCATCGGCTCCGCCCTTGCCGCCATCGCCGGCGTGCTGCTGTGCTCCTACTCGCCGGTGCTGCAGCCCACGACGGGTGCTATGCCTGGCATCAAGGCCTTCGACGCCGCTGTCTTCGGTGGCATCGGCTCCATCCCCGGCGCTTTTGTCGGCGGCATTCTCATCGGCATCATCGAAGCGATGGCGCAGGCTTACATTTCCACGAGTCTTGCCAACTCCATCGTCTTTGGTGTTTTGATCATCGTCCTGCTCGTCAAGCCTGCCGGCCTCTTGGGCAAGTACGTCCCCGAGAAGGTGTAGGTGAGCGTTATGAAGTTTCTTAAAGACAAGCAGACGCGTCACGACTTTGTCACGTACGCCATGTGCCTTGTGGCGTTTGCCATCGTGTTCTTTATGCAGTCTAACCATATGATTCCGCGTATGATCGCCGGTCAGCTGGTTCCCATCACGGCCTATATCGTCATGGCCATTTCCCTTAACCTCGTCGTCGGCATCGCGGGCGACTTGTCGCTGGGCCACGCGGGCTTTATGAGCGTCGGCGCCTATACGGGCATCGTTACCGCTGTCGCGCTGGAGAGCGCCGTTCCCTCCGACCCGATGCGCCTGATCATCAGCATTGTGGTCGGCGCTATCGCCGCTGCCATCTTGGGCTTCTTGATCGGCATCCCGGTCCTGCGCCTGAGCGGCGATTACCTGGCTATCGTGACGCTGGCCTTTGGCGAGATTATCAAGGAGATCGTCACCTGCCTCATTGTGGGCGTCGATTCCCGCGGCCTGCATGTGATCTTTAACATCACGGGTAACTCCACGATCGATGACCTGCACCTGCTCGAGGACGGCACCGCCATCATCAAGGGCGCCCAGGGTGCCTCGGGTGTGTCGACGTACTCGACCTTCCTCGCCGGTGCCATCCTGGTCATGGTCGCACTCGTGATCGTGCTCAACCTGGTTCGCAGCCGCACCGGCCGTGCCATTATGGCCGTGCGCGACAACAAGATCGCTGCCGAGTCTGTGGGCATCTCCGTCACCGAGTACCGCATGATCGCCTTCGTGGTTTCCGCTGCCCTCGCCGGTGCTGCCGGAGCTCTCTTCGGCGGTAACTTCTCGCAGCTCTCCGCCACCAAGTTCGACTTCAACACGTCCATCCTCATCCTGGTGTTCGTGGTCCTGGGCGGTCTGGGCAATATGCGCGGCTCCGTCATCGCGGCGGCATTGCTCACGGTGCTTCCCGAGCTGCTCCGTCAGTTCTCGGACTACCGCATGCTCATCTACGCCATCGTGCTGATCTTGGTCATGATCTTTACCAACAACCCACAGCTCAAGGCGTTCTTCGGTCGTGTCAAGGATCGCTTTGCTTCCAAGAAGGAGGTGGCAGCCGATGCCCAGTAAATTTGAGTTCAACAAGGGCAAGATGGTCCCGTATCCTTCTGGCGCCATCGTTCCCGACCGCGACCTGGGCGAGCGCCCGGCACTCGAGTGCATCCACCTGGGCATCGAGTTCGGTGGCCTTAAGGCAGTCGACGACTTTAGCCTGACTATCGGCAAGACCGAGATCGCCGGTCTGATCGGCCCCAACGGTGCCGGTAAGACCACGGTCTTCAACCTGCTCACCAAGGTGTATCAGCCCACGCACGGCACCATCCTGCTCGACGGTGAGGACACCTCGGGCAAGTCGGTCTATCAGGTCAATCGCATGGGTATTGCCCGTACCTTCCAGAACATTCGTCTGTTCAACACCATGACGGTGGAGGATAACGTTAAGGTCGGCCTGCACAACCAGGAGCGCTACTCCGGCTTTGAGGGCGTGCTGCGCCTGCCGACGTATTGGAAGCACGAGAAGGCTGCTCACGAGCGCGCCATGGAGCTGCTGTCCATCTTTGATATGGAGCATCTGGCAAACGAGCAGGCCGGATCGTTGCCTTACGGCGCTCAGCGCCGTCTGGAGATCGTCCGCGCGCTTGCCACCAACCCCAAGCTACTGCTGCTCGACGAGCCTGCCGCCGGCATGAACCCGTCCGAGACCGCGGAGCTCATGGAGAACATCGTCAAGATTCGCGACACCTTTGGCATTGCCATCATGCTTATCGAGCATGATATGTCGCTCGTTATGAACATCTGCGAGGGCATCTGCGTGCTCAACTTTGGTAAGGTCATCGCCAAGGGCACGGCAGAGGAAATCCAGAATAACGATGCCGTTATCGAGGCGTATCTGGGCAAGCAGGATAAGGGGGAGAACTAAATGGCAGAGCTGATGCTTTCCGTCTACAACATCAACGTCTGGTACGGCGCCATCCACGCCATCAAGGACATCTCCTTTAACGTTAACGAGGGCGAGATCGTGGCCCTGATCGGCGCGAACGGTGCCGGTAAGTCCACGACGCTCAAGACCGTCTCGGGCCTCCTGCGCTCTAAGACCGGCTCCATCAAGTTTATGGGCGAGGACATTACCCATACGCCCGCCGACAAGCTGGTGGGCAAGGGCCTGGCCCAGGTGCCCGAGGGCCGGCGGATCTTTTTGCAGATGAGTGTCCAGGAAAAC
>URMR01000127.1 GCA_900548935.1 uncultured Collinsella sp. | reverse complement strand
GTTTCGTTCTTAAAGAGCAGCAGCCATTTCTGCGTTTCTCCGTCCACGTCCACATCGATCTTTACGGTGCAGGCGTTGATTTCCTCGGACTCGTCGAGGCCGGTCAGGATGCCTTGGGATTTCAGCCACTTCGCGCCGATGGTGCCCATGTCCATGAGGCAGACGGGCTTGGCGTCGCGACCGAGCTCGTGGCGCATCTCCATGTAGCGGTCGAAGGCCTGCTGCACCACGGCGTCATCGATCGTCACGTCATCCAGGACGGTGCCGAAGGTGGTGTGGCGGCAGTGGTCGGACCAGTAGGTGTCGATCACGCGGATCTCGGTGATGGTGGGGTCGCGGTCCTCATCGCGGAAGTACTGCTGACAGAAGGCGATGTCCGCCTCGTCCATGGCAAGGCCGCGATCGGCGATAAAGGCGGCAAGGCCGGCCTCGTCGAGCTCGCGGAAGCCGTCGAGCACCTCGACGGGCTGGGGCTCGGGGGTCTCCATGTACAGCGTCTCGGGCAGGTCGAGCGAGGCGATGCGCGCCTCGACGGGGTTCACCACGTAGTGCTTGATGGCATCGATGGCGGCCTCGTCCAGAGCGCCCGAGATCATATAGACCTTGGCGGAGCGCACGGCGGGGCGCTCACCCTGGCTGATGAGCTGCACGCACTCGCTGGCGGAGTCGGCGCGCTGGTCAAACTGGCCAGGCAGGAACTCGACGGCAAAGACGGCGCCATCGCTTGCGGGGAGTTCGTCGTAGGTCACATCGACCTGGGGCTCGCTAAAGACGGTCGGCACGCAGGAGCGGAAAAGCTCCTCGTCGATGCCCTCGACGTCGTAGCGATTGATGATCCTCAGGGCCTCGATGCCCTTGATGCCGAGAATTTCGGTCAGCTCGCCCTTGAGCTGCTGAGCCTCGACGTCGAACCCGGGTTTCTTCTCCACGTAGATACGAGAGACCATTGGTTCCTGCCTTCCTGATCGGTTGGGCGTACGGTACGGTATGCGGCAGCGGTCGGTTTGCGGGGTCTGCCCTGCGGTCGCCTTGAGCCACATGTTTGTAAACCTCACTATGATACGACAGCTCGCGGCGCGTTGAGGACGGCGAGGGTGCTACAGTGAAGCGCAAACAAGAGAAAGGCATCACATGGCATTCGTTTCACTCGCCATCATCGCGCTCGTGGCCTTTGCAAGCCCCTTCATCGCCTCGGCGATTCCCGGGAAACCCGTTCCCGAGACGGTTTTTTGCTCGTGTTCGGCGCGGTGCTGGGACCCCATATGCTCGACATTATCCATGTAGATGCCGAGGTCTCGCTCGTGTCCGAGCTCGGCCTGGCCTTTTTGTTCCTGCTTGCCGGCTTTGAGATCGACCCCAAGAGCATCACGGGTGTGGAGGGGCGCTACGGCTTGGCGACATGGGTCGTCACGTTTGGTATCGCCTGGCTTGCCGTGCGCTTTACCCCGTGGTTCTCGGTTAGTCATTTCGACGGTATCGCCGTGACGCTTGCCCTTACTTCCACGGCGCTCGGTACGCTTGTGCCCATCATGCGCGAGCGCTCGCTCACCGGCACGCGTGTGGGCGACTCGATTCTCGCGTATGGCACTTGGGGCGAGCTCGGTCCCGTGCTCGCCATGTCGGTGCTGCTGTCTGCCCGCACCGGCATCCAGACGCTTGTAATTCTTGGCCTGTTTGCTGTGGTCTGCGTGCTGCTGGCCGCGGTTCCAAGTCGTTCTAGGCGCGTCGGCAGCCGCTTCTTTTCGTTTGTCGAGGAACGCGCCGACACCACGTCGCAGACCTTCGTGCGCCTGACGGTGCTCATCCTGGTCACGCTCGTGGCGTTCTCGGCCATCTTTGACCTCGACATCGTGTTGGGTTCTTTTGCCGCCGGCTTTGTCCTGCGCTATATCATCCCCGAGGGTAACCATACGCTCGAGACCAAGCTCGACGGCCTGGCCTACGGCTTTTTGATTCCGGTGTTCTTTACCGTATCGGGCGCAAAGATCGACCTGACGGCCGTGGTGTCGCGCCCGGGCTTGCTCGCGGGTTTTATCGTGGCGTTGCTGATTATTCGTGCCGTGCCCATTCTCATCTCTATGGGCATTTGTCCCGCGACGCGCGATGTGTCGGCGTATGGCCGCATTACCGTGGCCCTGTACTGCACCACGGCGCTACCGATCATCGTTGCCGTTACGAGCGTTGCCGTCAACGCGGGCGCGCTGTCGCAAGACATCGCGTCGGTTATGGTTGCCGCCGGCGCCATCACGGTGTTCTTGATGCCGCTGCTCGCGCAGCTCTTCTACCGCGTGGTGGATGCTGCGCCGGTTGCCGCCGTGGCAGAGGTTGCCGAGCATCCATCCGATGCGCTCGACATCCTGCGCGCCCATCACGACCTAGCGAGCTTGCTCGCGCGCGAGCATGAGCTGCTGACTTCGCATGGCCATGGTCGCGTATTCGAGGGCCTGCCTACGCTCGATACGATTGCCGAGCGTCTTTCCGCCGAGGCGGCGAGCGGCCACATCGATGCCCGCATCGTGGACGCGGCGCACCTGCTTGCCGATAAGACCTATGGAGACGAGGTCGACCCGTCCGAGCTGACTCCGCGCGAGCGCCGCCGCCTGGAGCGCGCCAAGCTCGCCGTGCGCGAATACCGCCGCCGCATGCTGGAGCTCTACGCGCGCGATGAAGCCCAGGACGACGACGGCAAGTAGCAAGGAATGTCGGGATACGGGTTCCGTCCAAATAATAGAAGGCGCGCTGCCTGCGGTTGATGCAGACAGTGCGCCTATTGCGTTGGGCCTCGTTGAGACTCGAAGCCGTGGTTCGCGACCTTTAAGAGCGGGCGGCTCCGTCGACGGGGAGCACGGCGCCCGTGACATAGAAGGACATATCGCTCGCTAGGAAAACATATATGCCGTATAGCGAAGAGCGAATTAGTTGGCCATGATGCCTTCGGTCCAAGCCTCAACGTCCTCGATGCGCAGGACGTTGGCGACCTCGGCTACGCAGTCGACGCTGGCAAGCTCGGCGGCGGCAGCCTGGACGTCCTTCTCGAGCGCGCGGTGCGTTAGGAAGATGACCGAGCAGGCATCGTTGACGCCCGGCTTGCCGTCCTCGACCTGGTTGATGAGCGAGATCGAGATGTTGTGCTTGGCAAAGATGTCGACCGTCTCGGACAGGGCGCCCACGCGGTCGGCGACCTTCAGACGCACATAGTACTTGGTCTGGAGCTCGTCCATGGGCTTAAAGGCGAGGTTGTGACCATAGGGCTCGATCTCGGGCAGCGGAGCCACGCCGCGGCTGATCTGCTCGGAGAGCGACAGGATATCGCCTACGACGGCGCTCGCGGTGGGGAAGGAGCCTGCGCCGGCACCGTAGAACATGGTCTCGCCCACGGCGTCGCCTACCACGTAGACAGCGTTCATGGCGCCGTTGACCTTGGCAAGCATGTGATCGGCGGGGATCAGCGTGGGATGCACGCGGACGTCGACGCCGGCGTCGGTGTTGCGGGCGATGCCGAGCAGCTTAATGGTGTAGCCGAGCTCGCGGGCCTGGGCGATGTCCTCAGCGCCGATGGTACGGATACCCTGCTGGTACACATCGTCGGTGGTAACGCGGGTGCCAAAGCCGATGGAAGCGAGGATCGCCGTCTTGCTGGCGGCATCGAAGCCGTCGACGTCGGCGGACGGGTCGGCCTCGGCATAGCCCTTGGCCTGTGCGTCGGCGAGCACGTCGGCATAATCGGCGCCCTCGGCGTCCATGCGCGACAGGATGTAGTTGGTGGTGCCGTTAAGGATGCCGGCGATGGTCAGGATCTTGTTGCCCACCAGGTCGTGCTCAAGCGTGCTCACGATGGGGATGCCGCCGCCACAACTGGCCTCGCACTTAATCTGCACGCCGCATGCACGCGCCTTCTCGGCAAGCGTCTCGACGTGACGGCCCAGCAGGGCCTTGTTGGCAGAGACGACGTGCTTGCCGTGCTCAAAGGCAGTGGTGAAGATCTCGGTCGCGGGATGCTCGCCGCCGATCAGCTCGACGACGATGTCGACGGCGGGGTCGGTGACGACGTCGTGCCAGTCACTCGTAAAGGCCTCGCGCTCAATGCCTGCCGCCTCGGCCTGCTCCCAAGCAAGCGCGCAGGCGCGGGTCAGCTTAAGGTCGATGCCGTAGGCTGCCAGGTACTCATCGTGGTGGCTCTTGATCAGACGGGCCACGCCGCCGCCGACGGTTCCCAGACCGATCAGACCGACGTTCACGGTGCGCAGGGGTTCGCTCATAGATAGCTCCTTCGTGCATCTCATGGATGGATTAACCGCTTAAAGGTTGAGTGCATTCTAGCGTGAACCGAGGGCGTGTGCTCGCCAGGCAACAGGAGTCGCACAAAACGGCACCCCCGAAACGCTGCGGAAACATTGGAAACATGCTCGCTACAAACGGAACTCCGTAACAAACTGTCAACGTTTGCACCATAAGGTTTGCCCTGTACCGCAAGACGGCCGCGCTGCGGCCAGCGAAAAGGGGGACACCATGTTCAACATCAACAGCACGTTCAGCCGTAGGAACTTTCTCGCCGGCGCCGCGGCACTCGGCAGCACCGTCGCGCTCGCTGGTTGCTCGTCGGGTGGCTCGGACGGCGGCTCCGCCGATGACGGCAAGACCTTCAAGATCGGCGTCATCGGCCCTCTGACCGGCGCTGCGGCAACCTATGGCGTCTCGGCCGAGAAGGGCGCCAAGCTCGCCGCCAAGGATTTCTCGACCAAGGACCTCAAGCTCTCGCTTAAGTCCGAGGACGACGTTGCCGACGGCGAGAAGGCCATCAACGCCTTCAATACCCTGTGCGACTGGGGCATGCAGGCTCTCGTCGGCCCCGTCACGACTGGTGCCGCCGTCGCCGTCTCGGGCGAGATCGCCGACGACATGCTCATGGTTACGCCTTCGGCCTCGTCGCTCGACGTCACCAAGGATAAGACCACGGTCTTCCAGGTTTGTTTTACCGACCCCACCATGGGCGCCAGCGCTGCCAAGTTTTTGGCCGAGAAGTACGCAGATGCCAAGATTGCCCTGTTCTACAACTCCGGCGATACGTATAGCTCGGGCGTTGCCGATGCCTTTGCCGAGCAGGCCAAGGCATCCAAGCTCGACATCGTCGATACCGAGACCTTTAAGGACGATTCCTCCACGAGCTTTACCAACCAGCTCACCAAGGCCAAGGAGGCAGGTGCCACGCTCATCTTTGCGCCGATCTACTACACGCCGGCGTCCGTTTTGCTCAAGAACGCCAAGGACATGGGCTACGATATGACGCTCATGGGTACCGACGGCATGGACGGCCTGCTCTCTGTGGAAGGCTTCGATACCTCTCTTGCCGAGGGCGTACTGCTCATGACCCCGTTTTCGGCTGACGACGAGAAGAATGCCGACTTCGTCAAGGCCTATAAGGATGCCTACGACGAGACGCCTAACCAGTTTGCCGCCGACGCCTACGATTGCG
>URMR01000126.1 GCA_900548935.1 uncultured Collinsella sp. | reverse complement strand
CATTGCGACGTGCGTCGGCAATGCCCGCCGGGTTGCGCTCCACGCCGAGCAGCATAATGCCGATACCCTTGTTCTGGGCATCTTTAGCTGCGCAAAGACCGATGGTACCGCTGCCACAGTAGGCATCCATGAGCACATCGCCCTGGTGCAAATCCATGCCGTCGATAGCGAGCTGATAGAGCAGCTCGGTCTGTTGCGGGTTGGTCTGATAAAACGCGGTGGGGGAGATGTCGAATTCGCAGCCGAGCAGCTGGTCGCGCATGCATTCGGCGCCATAGACGATACGAGTCTCCTCACCCAAGATGGCGTTACCGGGACGTCCATTGATATTTTGGGCAACGGTGACGATATGCGGATCGAGCGCCGCGACGGCCTCAAAGAACTCCTGTGCATGCGGTAAGTCACGCTGGGCGGTCACGAGCGTAACCATAATCTGGTCGGTGCGCCAGCCGCAGCGAACGACGGCATAGCGAAGCAGCCCCAGATGCTTGTCTTCGTTAAAGGCAGGAATGCGCAGGCGCTCAGCCTCACGCGCGATGCCGTTAAGAATCTGTCGGGCGCCCGGTGCCTCGACGGGGCATTCGGGAACAGCAACGATTCTGTGCGTGCCACGTTCAAAAAAGCCGCAGCGGACAGCGCCCTCTTTGCCGGGGGCGAAGGGAGTGGCGGCCTTATGGCGAAAACCGCGCGGCGCAGGATATTTGCCCGGGTCGCCCAGGATGACGCCCATACCGCGAATGGGGTCGACGCTAATACCCTCGCGCTCACAGAGCCCAGCAAACAGCTCCTCCATGGCAGCCTGCTTGGTCGCCAACTGCTTTTTATAAGGACGATTGAGCGCCGTGCACCCACCACAAGATTTCATGATCGAACAGGGAGACTTGGGGTCCGCAGCCTTACGCGCAGACGAAACCGGATCTTTATGCGGGCGCTTGGAACGAGTCTGAGGCGCTTTATCCCCGCCTCGACGAGAGTCAGAACGCTTGGCCTTAGCCTTGCCCTTAGCCGACTTGCTTTTTGCAGCTTTAGAAGACTTGGATTTCGTAGAAGATTTCTCTTCCGACCCCTCAGCTGCTTCGATCAAAGCACGACGAGCCTTACGCTCCGCACGAGATTCTGCCATGAATTAACCCCACTATTAAATAAAAGAAAAGTCCGAAGCAATTGTACCGTGCATTCAACGTGCCCGTTTGGAGAGGAGGCTATTTAAGGTTTCGAGCACGTTGTCTCCCGGCTGAGTGGCGCCCGGCGCGGAGTTTAATTTGTCGCGAGTTCCGCACGAACAGGAGGCCACTTAATGTGGCCTCCGTCGTGAGCAGGACTGTAGAGCAGCAAATTAAACTCCGCGCCGGGCGCCACTCAGCCGGGTGCTCCAACCTAGTGCTCCATGCGTGCTTTCCGTCTTGCGCAGGACTGTAGAGCAGGAAACTTAATTACGCGCCGCTCCCCGCCCACGCCGGGCAAACCCTCCCTTGTACTCTATCAAGGTAAAGTGTATGATTCTGAACGTTACATGACTCACTTTACTTAACTAAAGTGCCACCAAGGGGGAATACCATGAATACCGATATGTCTCGTCGTCAGTTTGTTGGTCTAGCCGGCTCGCTCGCCACGGTGCTTGGCCTTGGTCTTGTCGGCTGCGGCGGTGGTGCCGGCAAGGGCTCCACTGCTGGATCTACCGCGGCCAAGGATGTGAAGGGCGCTGCGGAGTCCAAGAAGCTCGTGGTGGGCTTTGATAAGTCCTATCCTCCGTACGGCTTTGTGGGCGACGACGGCGAGTACACCGGCTTTGATCTCGATCTGGCCAAGGCTGTTGCCGATAAGCAGGGCTGGGAGGTCAAATACGAGGCCATCGACTGGGACGCCAAGGATACGCTGCTTAACTCGGGCGCCATCAACTGCATCTGGAACGGCTTTACCATGGAGGGTCGCGAGGACGACTACACGTTCTCCGAGCCGTACATGCTCAACGAGCAGGTGCTGGTGGTCAAGAAGGATGCGGGCATCAAGAGCTGGGACGATCTTGCCGGCAAGACCGTGATTACCCAGACCGATTCCGCTGCGCAGGATGTGCTCGAGGGTGACCAGAAGGATCTGGCAGCGACATTCGCCACGCTCGATACCATCGGCGAGTACAACACGGCCTTTATGCAGCTCGAGAGCGGCGCGGTCGATGCCGTGGCTTGCGACCTTTCGATTGCCCAGTATCAGCTTGCCGCCAAGCCCGATGCCTATACGCAGCTTGATGAGCCGCTGTCCAGCGAGCATTACGCCGTCGGCTTTAAGAAAGGCGACACCAAGTCGGCCGACGCCGTGACCGAGTCGCTCAAGGCGCTCTACGAGGACGGCACAGTCAAGGACCTGTGCGACAAGTATTCAAGCTATGGTCTATCTTTCGATAATTGGGTGCTCAAGTAATGTCTATTCAGGTCATGATGCAGATGCTTGGCCAGGGATTCCTGGTCAGTTTGCAGCTGTTTGTGCTGACGCTGCTTGGGTCGATTCCCCTGGGAATTCCCGTGGCGTTTATGCGCATGAGCAAGGTCGCGCCGCTGCGCTGGATTGCGCGCATCTACATTTCGGTCATGCGCGGTACGCCGCTCATGCTGCAGATGTTTGCCATCTACTTTGCCCCGTATTACGTGTTTGGCATTTCGCTCACGCCTGATTCCAAGTGGACGGCGTGCGTTGTGGCGTTCATCATCAACTACGCCGGCTACTTTGCCGAGATTTATCGCTCGGGCTTGCAGTCGATTCCGCGCGGTCAATATGAGGCCGCCGAGGTGCTGGGCTATTCGCGCACGCAGACGTTTCTGTATATCGTGATGCCGCAGGTTGCCAAGCGCATTTTGCCGGCGATGGGCAACGAGATCATCACGCTGGTCAAGGACACGTCGCTGGCGTTTGCCATTGGCGTGGGTGAGATGTTCTCGACCGCCAAGGCGCTGGTTGCCTCGCAGGTGAGCATGGTGCCGTTTGCGATTGCGGCGCTGATTTACTGGGTCTTTAACTTTGTGGTCGAGATGCTGCTGGGCGCCGCCGAGAAAAAATTGGATTACTACCATGATTAATTCGGTAATGAATATATCGAACGCGCGCAAGGCGTTTGGCGGCAATGAGGTGCTCAAGGATATCTCGCTCGAGGTAAAGCGCGGCGAGGTTGTGGCGATTATCGGGCCTTCAGGCGGTGGTAAGTCTACGCTTCTGCGCTGCGCTACGCTACTCGAGACGCTCGACGGTGGCTCGCTTTCGTTTGGCGACCTTGCCGTTGCGACGGACGCGGGGTCGGGTGCGATATATGCGAAAGGCGATGTTCCCAAGCGAGCACGTTCGCGTTTTGGTTTGGTGTTTCAGAACTACAATCTGTTTCCGCACTATACGGTGATGAAAAACATCACCGACGCTCCGGTTCGCGTACTCAAGCGTCCGCGCGAGCAGGCCGAAGCGCGTGCGCGTGAGTTGATCGCGCAGATGGGGCTTACGGGCAACGAGAACAAGGTGCCGTGTGAGCTTTCGGGCGGTCAGCAACAGCGTGTGAGTATCGCCCGCGCCTTGGCGCTCGACCCGGAGATCTTGTTCTTTGACGAGCCGACCTCGGCGCTCGATCCCGAGCTAACGGCTGAGGTGCTGCGTGTCATTAAAGACCTTGCCGCACAGAATATGACGATGGTGATCGTGACCCATGCGATGCAGTTCGCGCGCGACGTTGCCGACCGCGTGGTCTTTATGGATGGCGGCCGCATTGTAGAGGAGGGTCCGGCCGAGCAGGTTATCGATCATCCGCGTGAGCAACGTACCCGTGAGTTCTTGAGCCGTATCGAGGGCTAGGCTCATCTATGTATTGAGAAGAAGCCGCTGCAGGTCTTATGGTCTGCGGCGGCTTTTATTTGTATCGATGGGGTCTAATAATCGCCTGGCATACTTGCTCTGTCCTCTCGCCGCCTGTATTCATACGTGCGCCGAAAGGTATGCATGGACGGCCGCCCGTGAGGGTAGGGTGGTGGCATAGGACATTTGGAGGGTGAGTCGGCTCGGCTGCCGACCATGCTGCTCCCGGGACGGCACCGACCGCGAACTCTCCCCGTTGGCGTCGCGCATTGCGCGCGGCCCTGCAAGGAGGTCATCATGGGTGCTCCCAAGACCGGTAACGTAAGGAACGTGGTGCTCGTAGGCCAAGGCGGGGTGGGCAAGACCTCACTCGCCGAGGCCATGCTCCACCTTTCTGGCAAGACTGCCCGCCTGGGCGGCCACGACGGCACCAAGCCCACGCTCGACTATGACCCCGAAGAGGTCAAGCGTGCGTTTTCCATCTCGACGACCATTGCGCCGATCGACTGGAAGGGCGCGCGCATCAATGTGCTCGATGCCCCGTGCTATCCCGATTTTATCGGCGACGCCTTTGCCGCGATGAGCGTCTGCGAGACGGCTCTGTTTGTGGTCGACGCTGAAGCGGGCCCGCAGCCTACGACCGTCAAGCTTTGGTATGCGGCGGAGGACCTGCGCCTGGCGCGTGCGGTGTTCGTGAACCGCCTGTCGCGCTCCGAGGCCAGCTTTACGACCACAATGGACCTGCTGCAGGAGCGCTTTGGCACGCGCCTGGGCGCCGTGACCCTTCCCTGGGGCGAGGGCGAGGACTTTGACGGCATCATCGACCTAGTGCGCATGAAGGCGCGCCATTGCAACGGCACCGAAGCCGTTGAGTCGGAGATTCCCGAGGAGTATCGTACCCAGGCCGAGGAGGCCCATGACCATCTGTGCGAGCTGGTGGCCGAGGCTGACGACGAACTGATGATGAAGTACTTGGAAGGCGAGGAGACGCTGACGCAGGAGGAGCTTGAAGGCCTGCTGTCGAAGGCGATCGCCGAGCGCATCTTTGTGCCGGTCTTTGCGGGCGATTGCATTAAGGAGCAGGGCGTCAACTCGCTGATGGACGACATCGCCACGTACTTCCCGGCGCCGACGGACTACGGCGAGATGCCACTCATCGACGGCGATTCGCTTAAGATCTCGAGTGACGATGACCGTCCGGTGGCGTTTGTGTTTAAGACGCTGGCCGATCCGCAGCAGGGCCGCATCAGCTTTATCAAGGTGCTGACGGGCACGCTTGAGCCGGGCCTTGAGCTGATCAACGCGCGTACCCGCAAGAGCGATCGTCTGGCCCACCTGTATGTGATGTGCGGCCGCGACATGACTGAGGTCGGCCACGCCTATGCCGGCGATATCATCGTGGCACCCAAGCTGGCGGCCGAGACGGGCGATACGCTCTCGATTACCGGCAAGGTCGAGGCTGCGGCGTTTAAGTTCCCCAACTCGCAGTACCGCATTGCCATCGAGGCCGAGAATCGCGGCGACGAGGAGAAACTCTTTACCTTTATCGACCGCGCCTGTGAGGCAGATCCCACCATGCGCATCGAGCGTGACGAGGAGACGGGTCAGACCATCATCTCCGCTGTGGGCGAGGCCCAAGTATCCGTGCTCCTTAATCGTCTGGAGGAA
>URMR01000125.1 GCA_900548935.1 uncultured Collinsella sp. | reverse complement strand
TACAACCGCCTGGTCCAGATCTGCCAGGAGGCAGGTGCCGCGCAGGGCTTCGACGAGGTCGAGGTCTTCCAGTCCAACCACGAGGGCAGCATCGTCGACAAGATCCAGGAGGCCTACGGCAAGGTCGACGGCATCGTCATCAACCCGGCAGCCTACACGCACACCAGCGTGGCAATCCTTGACGCCCTCAAGGCCGTCGCCATCCCTGCCGTCGAGGTGCACATCAGCGCCGTAGAGACACGCGAGGACTTCCGCCAGGTGAGCTATGCACGCCTAGCCTGCTTCGCCACCATCACCGGCGAAGGCCTCCAGGGCTACGCCCACGCGCTGGAGCTGCTGAAAGAGCATCTGGAAAAGTAAAATGCCAACCCCAACAAACAGCAGCGGCTTGCTCGCGCTCGGCTTCAGCAGCATACAAGATGAAAAAGCCCAGACCACCAAGCGGTCTGGGCTTAATAAACGATGGTGCTCCATGGCGGATTCGAACCGTCGACCTTGGGATTAGAAGTCCCCTGCTCTATCCAACTGAGCTAATGGAGCAAATAACCGCACGCCCAAGCAAGCGCAAGCCTGTCAGGCGCAAGTAATTATAACCTAGTTGAACTGCTCGCGATACGCCTTACAAACCTCATCGACCGGGCCATCCATGCGAAGGTCACCCTTCTCAATCCAAACGGCACGCTGGCAGATGCGCTCAACCTGCTCCATGGAGTGCGAAACGAACAGAACCGTCACGTCGCCGCTCTGGATAAAGTGCTGGATACGGTCCTCACACTTCTGCTGGAAGAACACGTCACCGACGGACAGCGTCTCGTCAACGATCAGAATATCGGGCTCGGTAATCGTCGCGATTGCAAAGGCGATACGCGCCACCATGCCCGAGGAGAAGTTCTTAAGCGGCATATCGACAAAGTTCTGCAGCTCGGCAAACTCAATAATGCCGTCAAAGTTGGCGTCGATGAACTCCTTGGTATAGCCGAGCAGGGCGCCGTTCAGATAGATGTTCTCGCGGGCAGTCAGCTCGGGGTCAAAGCCGGCACCAAGCTCAATCAACGGCGCGATGTTACCGTGCACCTTAACGCTGCCCTCGCTAGGCTCAAGCACGCCAGCGATAATCTTGAGCATCGTAGACTTACCGGAACCATTGGTGCCGACCAGACCCACGACCTCGCCGCGATGAATCTCGAACGAGATGTGCTTAAGCGCCCTAAACTCCTCAAAGAACAGCTCGTGCTTGGCGAGCTTGATGAAGTACTCCTTGAGATTGGTCAGCGACTCGGACGCCATGTTAAAAATCATGGTGACGTCGTCGACCTCGACAGCCAGAGGCTGCTCGCTGTAATCAACAACAGATTCAGTCATCACAGCACTCCTTAAATGTAGAGGATAAATTTGCGCTCGGACTTATGGAACACGGTATAGCCAATAACAAGCGCAAGAACCGCCCAAGCGACGCACATACCAAACGTCATAAGCGAGGGCGTAGTCTGGAACAGAAAGATATCGCGCATAAACTGCAGGTAGTTGAACATGGGGTTCGCATACATCAAGATACGCACGAGATGCGGCATTTGCGCAATGTAGTCAGTCGTCCAGAAGATGGGCGTAATGTAAGTCCACGCCGTAATGACGACGCTCCATAGATGCATAACGTCGCGGAAAAAGACCGTAAGAGCAGAGAGCATCATGCCCAGGCCCATGCAGAAGCACATAAGCAGCAGCAGGCAAACCGGCAGCAGAATGAGGTGCCAAGAAGGCATAACGTGGAACCACAGCATGACGATGGCGACGGCGACCAGCGAGAAGGCAAAGTTGACCAGCGAGAAGAGCACCTTCTGCACCGGGAAGACCCAGCGGTGCACCTTAACCTTCTTGAGCAGAGGGGCAGCGCCCACGATAGACGTCAGGGCCTGGTTCGTAGACTCGGACATGACGGCAAAGGTAATGTTACCCACGATCAAGTACAGCGGGTACATCTCGGGCGTCATTGAGCCATTGCGGCCCTGGCCAAAAATCGTCGAGAACACGATGGCCATGACGATCATCATCAGCAACGGGTTGAGCACCGACCATGCGACGCCCAGAACGCTACGGCGATACTTGATCTTAAAATCCTTGGTAACCAGCTGACGAAGGATAAACGCATCCTTCTCAAATTCGTTCTTAGCAAACGTCGCAGGCAGACTGCGAGTTTCTTGTTGCTTTGTCTGATCCGACACGGATGCAACTCCTTTACTCGTAATCGTTGACAAACGAACAGTATAGACCCGACGGCCATGCAAACGATACGCGCAACAAAACTGGAGAACTAACCCACATCTTAGGATGCCAAGCCCAAACGGCTATACTTTCAAGGATTGAATATATAAGGAGCATTGAGTGAATTCTGAATCCATCGCCGTCATCATCCCTTGCTACAACGAAGCGCTCACGATTGGTAAGGTCATCGACGACTTTCACCGCGAGCTTCCGCAAGCGACGGTCTATGTCTACGACAACAACTCATCGGACGATACCTCACGCATCGCTACCGAGCACGGCGCCACGGTCCGCTTTGAACCCCGCCAGGGAAAGGGCAACGTGTGCCGCCAGATGTTTCGCGATATCGACGCCGATTGCTACCTGATGGTCGACGGAGACGACACCTACCCCGCCGAGGCGGCCAAAGCCCTCTGCGAGCCCATCCTTAACGGCACGGCCGACATGACCGTAGGCGACCGCCTTTCCAACGGCACCTACTCCGAGGAGAACAAGCGCGCCTTCCATGGCTTTGGCAACAACCTAGTTCGCGCCATGATCAAGTGGATCTATGGCTACAGCTTCGATGACGTCATGACCGGCTACCGCGCCATGAGCCGCCCGTTTGTTAAAACCTTCCCTGTGCTTTCCGAGGGCTTCCAAATCGAAACCGAGCTCTCGATCCACGCCGTCGACCACCGCTGGCGCATCAAAGATGTGCCCATCGAGTACCGAGACCGTCCGGAAGGCTCCGAGTCCAAGCTCAATACCGTGAGCGACGGCATTAAAGTCGTTGCGATGATCGGCACGCTGTTCAAGGACTACCGCCCGCTGAAGTTCTTCAGCCTCGTCGCGCTTCTGTTTGCGGTGACTGGTCTCGCCCTGGGCATGCCCATCGTTGTCGAGTACTTTCAGACCGGCCTCGTTCCGCGCTTCCCCACCGCCATACTCGCCGCGTCGTTTATGTTCCTGTGCAGCCTGAGCCTTGCAACCGGATTCATCCTGGATTCTGTAGCAAAGGTCGAAAAAAAGCAGTGGGAGGTCAACGTGTGCAGCAAATACGCCTACGACGACCAGCCCGGCCACCCTACTTCCAATCCAAACGAGAGGTAAACCACCATGCCGCTCATCTCCATTGTCGTGCCGTGCTACAACGAGCAGGAATCGCTTCCGATCTTTCTTAAAGAGCTCGATGGCGTCGTTCGCATCATGACCCAGCAAGACCCCTGCATCTCCTTTGAAGCCGTCCTCATCGACGATGGCTCGGCAGACAAAACGCTTTCCGTCATGAAAGCAGAAGCCGCGGCGGTGCATCCATACGCCATCCACTGGCACGCTTTCTCACGCAACTTTGGCAAGGAGGCAGCACTGTTTGCCGGACTCCAACATGCAAAGGGTGACTATGTCGCCACCATGGACGCCGACATGCAGGACCCGCCCTCGCTGCTGCCTCAGATGTATGAGATCTTGCAAACCGAAGCCTACGACAACGTCGCTACGCGCAGGACCACCCGCAAAGGCGAGCCTCCGATCAGGTCGTTCTTCGCCCGCATGTTCTACAAGATCATCAACCGCATTTCCAACGCGGACATCGTCGACGGCGCACGCGACTTTAGGCTCATGAAGCGCCCCATGGTCAACGCTATCGTCTCCATGGGCGAATATAACCGATTTTCCAAGGGTATTTACGGCTGGGTGGGCTTCAAGACTAAATGGCTCCCCTACGTAAACGTCAACCGCGTAGCCGGCGAGACCAAGTGGAGCTTTTGGTCGCTGCTCCTCTATTCCATCGACGGCATCGTCGCGTTTTCCACGGCGCCGCTCTCCCTCGCCGCCCTCACGGGTATCGTCTTCTGCCTCATCGCCATTCTGGGATTCGTCGTCATCCTGGTCAAAACACTCGTTTGGGGCGATCCCGTCGGCGGATGGCCGTCGCTCGCCTGCCTCATAACGCTGTTTGGCGGCATGCAGCTTCTGTGCTTAGGAATCATCGGTGAATACTTGGCAAAAGCCTACTTGGAAACCAAGCGACGTCCCATCTATATCATTCGAGAATCCAACGAGGAATCTGATGACACGGTCCAATAAATGCACGTTCAAGAATGTAGCATTCTATGCTGCCTGCTTTGCGTTTACCGTCGCGCTCTTTGTCGCACTTGCAGCGACGGGGCACGTCTACCCCTTTGGCGACAACTCGTTTCTCGTTAGCGACCTCAAGTACCAGTACATCGACTTCTTTGCTTGGTTCCGGCGCGTCCTTTTGGGCGAGGAGAATCTTCGCTACTCCTTTTCTCAGGGACTGGGCATGAACACGTGGGGGCTCTACAGCTACTATCTCGCCAGCCCCTTTAACCTGCTCTGTGTACTGTTTCCTCAAGACAAGCTGACGCTCTTTGTGTTTGTTATCACCGCGCTCAAGCTCGGCTGCATCCACATCAGCAGCGCCTGGTTCTTGCAAAAGCGCTTTGGCCTACCCAAGCCCGCAGCATTCCTGCTTTCCCTCTCGTTCACATTTTGCAGCTGGATCATCAGCAACCTGCGCAACCCGCTCTGGATCGATTGCCTCATCCTGCTGCCCATCTGCGCCCACGGATGCTACGAACTCATCTGCAAGCAGCGCATGACCCGCCTCGTCATCGCAACGGCGCTCAATGTCATGTTCTGCTGGTATACGGCCTACATCAGCATCCTGTTCCTCTGCATCTTCGTATTGGTCGAATTTATCGATTATGTTACAGAAGAAGGATTTAGCTGGAAGCTCATGCTCGATCGGGCCCTGCGATTCGCCGGGGCTATCGCGCTTGGACTGCTTCTGTCCGCCTGGACCTTTTTGCCGACCATCCTTGCCATGTCCAAGGGCGGTTCCGTTCTGGCACTCGGCCCTCTACTTAAAACCAGCCTCAAATCGCTCATCAGGGGCTTTCTTCCCTGCATGTGGGTAAACAACGATAGCACACCGCAGTTCTATTGCGGCATCATCATGATGCTACTTGCGGCGAGCTTGCTGGTTAACCGCACGGTTTCAATCAAGACGCGTATCGCAACACTCGTCGTCACGATGACCCTGGTCGCAAGCTCCGTTTTGAGCCCGCTCGAGTACGTCTGGTGCGGCATGCGCGTTCCTAACGGATTCTACTCGCGCACGGCATTTTTGCTTAGCTTCTTTGCGCTGTGGGCCGCAGGATACGCGTTGCAGAAACTCAATGAGCGGCCAACATTTCGTCGAGCCCATCGTCCGGCCATTATCATGCCGCTCCTGGCACTCACGGCAATTGAACTATTTACCAACGCCCATGTTATATGGAACCAGCTGTACACAGGCTATTCCGAAGAAGCCAACAGCGCCTATGTC
>URMR01000124.1 GCA_900548935.1 uncultured Collinsella sp. | reverse complement strand
AATCAACGATGTTTCCCGTGAAACCATGCCCGCCGCACCAACGGTGGCAGCCCCCGTGCCCGCTGCCACACACATGCCTATCGCGCACGACGCAACACCGGGCGAGGATTCGGGCATCGCAATCAAAAACACGCTTTCGGCCGACGATTTCCGCCGCATGATGAACCAGATGAAAGGCGGGGCGCCTGCAAAGAATGCAAAACCAGCCTCCACATCGCCCATGAGCGTCCCCGCAGCTGCGGCACCGGTCGAGCAGAACACCGACGGCGCGCCGCTCGCGGCCAACTCGAAATTCACCTTCGAAAACTTTGTCTACGGCCCCGAAAACAGCCATGCCTATCGCTCGGCCCTCAAGTTTGCCGCGCTCGCGGACGAACGCGGCACATGCACATCCCTGTTCATCTATGGCAAATCGGGGCTGGGCAAGACCCATCTGCTGCTCGCCATCAAAAACGAGCTCGCCGAAAAGTCGCCCGAGATCAAGGTGAAGTATGCCAACTCGCAGGCATACCTCGATGACCTGATGACGGAGTTCGACCGCCAAAAGAAGAGCAACGCCCCCATCATGCAGGCATACCACGGCGTGGACGTGCTCATTATCGACGACATCCAAAACATCATCGGCAAGCGCGCGAGCGTGGACTACTTCTTCCAGCTTATGGACGAGTTTATCCGCAATAACAAAAAAGTCGTCATCGCAGCCGACCGCGCACCTAAAGACCTGAGCATGGACGAACGCCTGACCAGCCGTTTTAACGCCGGCATGCTCTGCTTGGTGGCAGAGCCCAGCTACGAGATGAAATACAAGATCTTGCAGCGCTACTACGAGAACACGATAGCCGCCGCACCCGAGGCGGGTGACGACTCGCTGTTGGCGGCCTACGGCGGCGATGGCGGGCACCTGACCGACGAGCACTTTAAGCACATGGCGGAGGTGTCGGGAACCAACATTCGCGAACTCGAGAGCTTCTGCGAACGCTGTGCCGGCGAGGCGGGAGACCGCGAACGCGAGGGCAGCGAGCTCAGCTTCGACGACATCGACGCCATCGCAAGCCAGTACTTCGACACGTCGGCCAAGAAGATCAACGTGCAAACGGTCCAGTCTGTCATCGAGGAGCAGTACGGCGTGACGCACGAGGAGCTCATCGGCCCGCGGCGCAACGCCAATATCGCCAAAGCACGCCATATCGCTATCTACCTGGCCATCGAGATGTGCGAGATGACGACCACGGCGGTGGGCGCCGAATTTGGCAACCGCAACCACTCGACCGTCAGCACGAGCTACAAAAAGGTCCAGAAGATGATCCAGGAAGACCGCACCGTCACCGAAGACCTTAAGTCGCTGCGCGATAAAATTACACTGCGCTCGTAGGGAAATAGAGACACCTGTTGAAAACTTGTCGAAACCACGGGCATAAGGTGTCTAAAACCCAACCCGCGGTGATGAAAAGTTTTGCGCAGGTTTTGAACGTGGAAAACACGGTCGGTTGCGCACAGGGTACTGTCGATTCTCTTTTTGGGGTTGACCAGCGCTTTTGGGAGTAATCAACAGTTTCGTCAGTGCTATTACTATTATTAAGATATTTATATCTATAGAAAGGTATTAAAAGATGAAGTTCACCGTCAGCCAAAGCTCGCTCACGCAGGCCATCGGCATCGTTATGAAAGGCGTCGCTTCGGCATCTACCCTTCCCATCCTGTCGGGCGTGCTCGTTAAGGCGCAGGACGGCATCTTGGAATTCCAAACCTCTAACTACACCATCTCGATTCGTCATCGCATTGCCGCGCATGTCGAAGAAGAGGGCGAGATGGTGATTCCCTGCAAGATGCTCTCGAACATTACGAAGACCCTTCCCGACGCTCCGGTTACCTTTGAGCTCTCGGAGCGCCAGGTGCTGATTGGGTGCGAGAAGAGTTCCTTCCGCCTCAACACACTCGACGCCAACGATTTTCCCGAGTTCCCTGCCTATGCCATCGAGAGCGCGGTGGAGCTCCCGACCGACATCCTGTCCGAGATGGTCGGCCGCGTATGGCGCGTCACTTCGACCGATAAGGCCCGCCCCATCCTGGGAGGCGTGCACATGAAGGTCGAGAACAACACCGTGCGTCTGGTGGCAACCGACTCCTTCCGTCTGGCCGTATGCGACACCCAGGTCGAGACCTCGACGCTCGAGGGCTCCTTTGAACTCAACGTTCCGGCCGACGCGTTCAACGACGCCCTGAGCATCATGGCCAGCCAGGCGACCATCATGATCGGCGCCACCGACACCCAGGTTGTCTTTGAGGCCGGCAACACCACCTATGTGTCGCGCCGTATCGAGGGCGTGTACCCCAACTACAAGCAGCTCATCCCCGATTCGTGCGTGACGAGCGTCAAGATCGACGTCGCCGCCTTTAACGCCGCCCTCAAGCGCGTGGCCGTTATCGCGAGCGCCAACCCCGCCGTCAAGTTCGAGATTGATGTCGAGAACGGTCAGATGGGCCTGTCCTCCATCTCCAATGATCAGGATCTGGCACAGGAGACGATCGATGTCGAGGCCGAGGGCGAGTCGGGCACCATCGCCTTTAACTACCACTACATCTTTGGCTGCCTCAATGCCCTGTCCAAGGAGAAGGAGATCACGCTGGAGCTTAAGAGCTACTCGCAGGCGGGTATCTTTAAGTCCTACGACAAGATCAACTATCTGTACCTGGTCATGCCGGTTCGCATCTAGCGCTGCGCCATGACCATGTTTGCCCGCAACCTTTCGGTCGCGCGCTACCGCAGTTTCGATAGCTACCGTCTTGACCTGGATGAAGGCGTGACGGTGCTTGCGGGGCCCAACGCGGCGGGGAAGACCAACCTCATAGAGGCGCTGCAGCTTTTGACGAGCGGCGCCTCGTTTAGGCGTCCCACCGCTGCCGAGCTCGTGCACGACGGCACGGGCTCGTGCAGGCTCGAGTTGAGGCTCGAGGGCGATGGTCGCGTGCTCGATATGGGGATGGGCGTGGAGGACGGCAAGCGTTCGTTTAGCCGTAACGGCAAGAGGTGTTCGTCCGCCGGCGTGCGCGGGGTTTTGCCGAGTGTGCTGTTTTGCCCCGATCATCTGGATATGGTCAAGCGCGGTGCCAGCGTGCGCCGCGCCGCCCTCGACGACTTTGGCGTACAGCTGAGCGCCCGTTATGCCGACCTGGCGAGCACCTACGGGCGTTGCGTGACGCAGCGCAACGCCCTGCTCAAGGAGACCTGGTGCTGCCGCGAGATGCTCGGTGCGTGGAATGACTCTATCGCCCGGGCCGGATCCGCCCTGCTCGTGCATCGTTTGGCCCTGCTCGACCGGCTGGCGGGCCATGTGCGCGCCGCGTATGGGCAGGTGGCGTCCGGCGAGGACGCGGGCGTGTCCTATGTATCCACGCTGGGGGATTTACCTCAAACCGAAGGGCGCGAGGAACTGAAAGGTTGGGCGTACGAGCATATGCTCGCGGCCCTCGATGAGCGTGCCGACGAGGAGATGCGCCGCGGCGTGACGCTTGTGGGCCCGCATCGCGACGAGATTGAGTTTACCGTGGCGGGTCGATCTGCCCGTTCGTTTGCCAGCCAAGGGCAGCAGCGAACGCTGGTGCTTGCCTGGAAGGTGGCAGAAGTGGCCGTCGCGCGCGATATCCTGGGCACCGCACCCCTGCTGCTGTTGGACGATGTGATGAGCGAGCTCGATGGCGGGCGGCGAGGTGCTTTTCTGCAGCTGATCGGTGATGATGTCCAGACAGTCATAACCACCACCAATCTGGGGTATTTTACCGATGACCTGCTTGATCGAGCCAAGGTGGTGAGCATGGGTGAGACGCGCTAATTACGAGCGCGAGAACGGAACGGTTGCCTTTGGCGGCTTTTTGGATGCCGAGCGTCAGCGCATCCTGGCGGCCGCGACACCTGAGCGCCGCGCGCAAATGGAGGCTGCAGAGGAATCTCGTGCGGTCTATCGTGCCTGGAATGCGGTGTGCTCGGGCACGCGCGAGGGACGCCACGTGACGGGCCTGCGCTACCTGCCCGAGTCCAATGAGCTGCTGGTGTATCTCGATTCGCCCTCGTGGACGCAGGAGATGACGCTGCTGCGCGAGATTATCCGGGCGCGCATGGAGCGGGCCGGGGCGCATGTGGACGGCCTAGTGTTCAAAACGACTGCGCCCGGTCACACGCCGCCGGCTGCCAAGGAGCGCCTGCGCCCAGCCGTGGCCGAGCGCAGGCCGGCCCCGCACGCCGATCTCAGTGAAGACGAACGCGGCGAGATTGAGCGCCAAGTGGCGCCCATCGAAGATCAAAAACTGCGCGAGGCCCTCGAGAATGCCATGAGAGCCAGTGCCGAGTGGGCCAAGGGCGTGCAAAGCAAGAAAGAGCCTTAAATCGCATCTGGTGGCCTTGTAGAGCCAAATACCCTCGCACCCGAGGGTATTTTTTTACGATAAACTAGTAAGGCTATACACATTTTCTTAGCTGAAGGAGGACGTGTGGCAAACGAAAACGATTACGATGGCGGCGAGATTAAGATTCTCGAAGGTCTCGAGGCCGTTCGTAAGCGCCCGGGCATGTACATCGGCTCGACGAGCGCCAGCGGCCTGCATCACCTGGTGTGGGAGATCGTCGACAACTCCGTTGACGAGGCCATGGCCGGTTTCTGCACCGAGATTCAGGTGACGGTCCACGCCGACAACTCCATCACGGTCGTCGACAACGGGCGCGGCATCCCCGTCGACGAGCACCCTGTTAAAAAGATCCCGACGCTCGAGGTCGTCATGACGATCTTGCACGCCGGCGGTAAGTTCGATAACTCGGCCTACAAGGTCTCGGGCGGCCTGCATGGCGTGGGCATCTCCGTCGTCAACGCGCTGTCCAAGCGCGTGGTCGTGCAGGTGCGCCGTGATGGCAGCGTCTACGAGATGGAGTTCTCGCGCGGCAAGACCGTCAAGAAGATGGAGGTCGTGGGCACCTCGGATTCGACGGGTACCACCGTCAACTTCTGGCCCGACGACGAGATCTTCGAGACCTGTGTCTACGATTTCGATACGCTGCACAACCGTCTGCAAGAGACGGCGTTCCTCAATAAGAATCTAAAGATTGTGCTGACCGACGAGCGCGAGGCGACTCCCCGCGTGGAGGAGTTCTGCTACGAGGGCGGCATCATCGACTTCGTTAAGTTCCTCAACGACGGCAAAGACGTCCCCGAGGCCTTTAAGGAGCCCATCTACATCGAGGGTAAATCGGATCCGGATGCGCCCGTGACCAAGATGGGCGAGGTCGAGGTGTCCCTGCAGTGGAATGCCGGCTACGGCGAGAACGTCATGTCGTTTGCCAACGACATCTACACCCCCGAAGGCGGCATGCACCTTGAGGGCTTCCGTACCGCGCTCACCCGCGTGATCAACGATTACGCGCGCAAGCAGAACCTGCTCAAGGAAAAAGACGCCAACCTGACCGGCGACGATGTGCGCGAGGGCCTTTCGGCCGTTATCTCGGTCAAGCTGCCCGATCCGCAGTTTGAGGGCCAGACCAAGGCAAAGCTCGGCAGCTCCTATATGCGAGCGCTCACGCTCAAGATTGTGACCGACGGTCTTGTCGATTACCTCGAGGAGCATCCCAAGCCCGCTCGCGAGATCGTCAAGAAGGCGCAGCAGGCCTGCAAGGCGCG
>URMR01000123.1 GCA_900548935.1 uncultured Collinsella sp. | reverse complement strand
AGACTGTCCCCGATGACTAGTCGTTTAATTCTGTCCCCAATGACCACTCTTGGTCGTTTAAGTCTGTCCCCAATGAGTACCCGATGACTAGGCGGCTAGGCGCGGGATTTGGTGCGTGCGAGGGCGAGGCCTACGGCGGCGATGGCCACGGCAAAGAGTGCCGTGACGCCCAGGTCGCAGGCGATGTCCCCCAGCACGGCGGACGTCAAATCCGAGGCAAGCGCCTTGCTAATCGCGTCGTTCACCCAATATGTCGGCACAAAGTGCGCCACCGTCTGCACGGCCGAACCCATCAGCGACAGCGGCATCCAGGCGCCGCCCAAAAACGTCATGAGCATGCCAAGCAGGTTGCCCACACCGTTGAGCAGCTCCTCGCGCGCGCCCAAGCTCGACAGCGTAAAGCCAACGGCCAGCGGCGTGCACGCCAGGGCAAACGTCGCCGCCAGCGCCAGACACACACGACCCGCGCCGACCTCGGCAACCGCGCCGGCAAAGCCCACGACGCCCATCATGCTCGACACGAGCCAAATGCAGACGGTGAGCACGGCGGCGGCCGCGAACACGGCGAGCGAGCGCTGGCGCTCGGAGACCGGACCGGCATCCATGCGGCGCACGCGCTCGGGCTCGTTCATGCCCGAGAACACCAGTCCCACCGACACGATGACCGACGAGATAATCGCGTACGCGCCAAAGTTGAAGTACGACTCGAGCGTGGCGGCAGCAGTCGAGTCGACCTTGACCTGCCCGATCTGGACCTCTGCGCGCTTTGCAGCGGCATGCTCGGCGGCCTTGGCAACGTCGCCGTTAGAAGCAGCGGGCTCAAGCGCCGCCGCAGCGCCCGCGAGCGAGATCCAGCGCGAGGCCTCGGCAGACGAAAGCGCTGCCGCCATGGTGCCGGCACCGTAGGTCACATCGAGCTTGGGCAGGGACTCCCCCGCTCGAGCGGCTGCAACGAGATCGTCCTCAAACCCCTCCGGGATAAAGAACACGCAGTCGGCGCTGCCCTTGGCGCTGTTGCTCTTGGCGAGCGCATCCGCAAGATCGTACGTGTCGTCGCCGACACCCGTGACCAGGTCAAAGCGCGACCCCAAGTGCTTGGTGAGTGCCCGCGAAAGGTCGCTGTTGTCGCGATCGACCACAATCACGTTGGTGTCGTAGGGCTTGTACTCGGTGAGCTGCGACGAGTTCCAGCTCACCGATGCCGCGATAAACACACCCAGCAGCGAGATGAACACCGTATAGATGAGCAGGTAGAACGGGTGCGCGAGCGCCATGCGAAGCGCAGTCTTAAAGGTGCTCATAGCGGCTCCTTCCAAAGATCAGCGCGGCGGCGGCAACGAACAGCAGCGCCATAAGGACCAGCGCGCCGGCGCGAACGGCAAAGGGGCCCAGGTCCTCAAAGAAATACAGGCGGTTGAACATGTCGCAGATGAGCTTGACGGGGTTGAACCAGCACTCGGCCGGGCAGGCGCGGGCAACATCGTCGGCAAGCGCCATCGCCGGCTCGCCGTAGAGGCCGGCGAACAGGGCGCACGTGGTGGCAAAGCCCGTGAGGATGCCCGACTTGGACGCCTTGCCGCCCTTAACGGGAAGCGTGCCCACAAAGAGCCCCAAGCCCGTGGCGGCAAGCGCGGAAGCGGCGCCGCCCACCAAACACAGTCCCTCGCGCCCGCCAAAGTCGATGCCCACGACCAGGCGCACGTAGCCGATCGCGATCGCCATCGAGGCAAAGGAGACCAGCCACGAGCCCACAAAGATGCCAGCCAGCGACGCCGTCTTGGAAAGACCGCCCACGCAGCGACGTGCGCCGAGGCCCGACAGATTGGGCTGCAGATCGACGACGCTCAAGGCGGTAAACTCGGCAGACATCATCGCCACCAGGCCAAAGAGCGCGTAATAGTAGATGACTGTGCCATCGGGCGTGGTGCGCGTAAGGCTCACGCGGCGGGTGCCGCCCTCGAGCGACAGGGCGCGCGCAACCGCCTCCGGGTCGGCAAGCGCCGCCGGGTTGTCCTGGGCAATCTGGGACATGAGCTCGGCATTTTGCGTATACGAGCTTGCCACCGTCTCAAGGATGCTGCGGTCGGTGAGCACCGTCGACGCACGCGAGCCGTCGTAACTCGATAGCAGCGTGAGCTTGGGCGTGCCCGCAGCGTCGACCGTATAGATGCCCGCGACCTCGCCGGCCTTAAGTGCGCGGTTCGCATCGGCTGCGTCGTCGCACGCATGGATCTCGAGCAGTTGTTCGTCGCCTTCCTTGGCAAGCGACGTCGCCACGTCCTTAAAGGTCGAGGCGTCCCAGGCCTCATCCGCCACGACGGCAACCGGCACCGGGTCAATCTTGCCGTCGGAGCTCAGATTCGCAAACATAAACATGAACATCGTGGAAAGCACGATGGGAAAGACCGCACCCCAAACCCACGTGCTCGGCCGACGCAGCAGCGTCTTGACCGTGGTGATGATGGTGTTGAACATGACCGCCCCCTAGTCGCGCAGCTCGCGGCCGGTGATCTCGAGGAACACGTCGTTGAGAGTCGGCGGCTCGCTCCACACGCGGCCGAGCGCAACGTCGGCAGCGCGCAGCGTGTCGAGGATGTCCACCAGGTTGTGCGGGCTCGCCTCGCAGGTGCAGACGAGTTCGCCGCCGGACAGCTCGACGCTAAGCACGTGCTCAAGGGCGCGCAGCCGCTCGATCGTGGCGGCCTCGACGGCGCCGACCTCGACGGTCACGCGCTCGCCCATCTGAATCATGCGCTTGAGCTCGTCGTTGGTGCCCTGCGCCAGCACGCGCCCGCCGTCCATGATCATGATGCGACTGCAAATCTGCTCGACTTCCTCCATGTAATGGCTGGTATACACCACTGTGGCGCCCTCGTCGCGCAGGCGGCAGATGCCCTCCAGGATGGCGTTGCGGCTCTGCGGGTCGACCGCCACCGTGGGCTCGTCGAAGAAGATGAGCTCGGGCTTGTGCGCGATGCCGCAGGCGATGTTGAGCCGGCGCGCCAGGCCGCCCGAGAGCTTGCCGGGGCGGAACTTGGTAAAGTCGCCCAGGCCAACAAAGTCGATCGCCTCGTCCACCAGCGCACGGCGGCGCTTGCGGTCGCTAACGTAAAGGCTGCAGAAATAGTCGATGTTCTCGCGCACGGTGAGCTCGTCGAATACCGCCACCTGTTGCGGCACCACGCCGATGCGGCGCTTGAGGTCGTAGCGGGCGGGCGTCATGGGCTCGCCGAACAGCTCGATGGTGCCTTTGTCGTAGGCAAGCAGCTGCAGAATACAGTTGATGGACGTGGTCTTGCCCGAGCCGTTGGGGCCCAGCAGGCCAAAGATCTCGCCGGGGGCGATGCTCAGGTTAAAGTGGTCGAGCGCGATAAGGTCGTCGTAGCGCTTGACGAGGTTTTCGACGTGGACGATGTCTGTCATGAGGCGGCCCTTCCGTTGATTGCGGCCCGGTACGATTGCATCATCGCAGGAGCCGCCGGCGCGCACCAGTGAGCTTTGTCACGAGTGCGAGGGGGCGGAGGCGAAACCCCCGCTCGCGCGAGCGATCGATGCCGCTTTGCCGCGCGGGAGGAATGTCACGGTTGCCCCGGGCGGCGCCTCCCCCGCGCGCAGCATCGCGTACAATACCCGTATGAACAGGCTTTTCGACAAATCGATTGTGCTGGCGTGCTGCATTGCGGCCGCCATGGGTCTTGCTGTGGACGCTCGCCTGGTCGCGGCGTTTTGCCTTGGCGTTATTGCCACTTCGCTGGCCGAGGTCGCACAGGGAAACCGCGCCCGCCGTGCGGGCAAGGCCGCGAGTTACGCCTACATCATCGCGGCCGTCTTCGTGCCGCCGTTTGTGCCGTTTGCGCCTCTCGCCCTCTATGACATCGCGCGACGCGTGCGCCGCGAGCACGCCTGGGTCGTCCTGGGCATTGGCATCGCCTTTGTCTTTGCGCTCGTCGCGGACCTTCGTGCCGACGCGCTCACCGCCCGAACGCTCCTGCTGACCGCCATCCTTTCGGTTGCCGCCGCCTTGCTGTCGCTACGTACCGCCCAGTTGGAGCGCGAGCAGCAGCGCATGCGCCGCACCCGCGACGAGTTGCAGGAACGCGCTCTGGCGCTCGAAGCGCGCAACCGCGATCTTGCCGACCGCCAGGACTACGAAGTCGAACTCGCGACACTCGCCGAACGCGCCCGCATCGCGCGCGAGATCCACGACAATGTGGGCCACCAGCTCACGCGCGCCTCGCTGCAAGCCGAAGCCCTGCGCGTGGTCCACGCCGACGAGCCCGGCGTCGCCGCCGATTTCGCCGACGTCAAACGCACGGTTGACGAGGCGCTCCAGCTTGTGCGCACCAGCGTCCACGCGCTCAACGACAACGCTGTCGACCTTTCCGTGCAGCTCGAACGCATTGTCGAAGGCGCGTGCTCGAACGGCGGTCCGCAGATTGAGCTTGAAGTTATGGCCGAGCATGCACCCGCAAACGTCGCCAACTGCTTTGCGGCGATCCTGCGCGAGGCACTCTCCAACACCATGCGCCACGCTTGCGCCCAGACCGTCACTGTACGATGCATGGAGCATCCGTCGTTTTACCAGCTCATCGTTACCGACGATGGCGCGGGCGGGGTCCAAGCAAGCAGCCGCGGCGCCGCGGAGGGCATGGGGCTTGCCTCCATGCGCGAGCGCATCGAGGCGCTTGGCGGCACCTTCTCCGCCGGCCCGCGTGCCGGCGCCGGCGGCTGGCGCGTGTTTGCCACCGTTCCCAAACAGCAAGGAGATGACGCCCGATGAGGCTCATTGTTGTCGACGACGACCGCTTGGTGGTCGATTCGCTCAAGATTATCCTGGGCGCCCAGCCGCAGATCGAGGTGGTGGGTACCGGCGCCAATGGCGACGACGCGGTCGCGCTCTACGCTGAGCACACGCCCGACATCGCGCTGCTCGACATCCAGATGTCGGGACGCGACGGACTTTCGGCGGCACGCGAGATCCTTGAGCGCGACCCTGCGGCGCGCGTGGTGTTTCTGACGACATTCTCGGATGACGAATACATTGTGTCGGCGCTCAAACTGGGCGCGCGCGGCTACTTGATTAAAACCGACGTCGCTGCCATCCCTCCCGCGTTGACGCAGGTCATGGATGGCAAACGCGTGCTCGAGGGCAAGGCGATCGAGGACATCGATTTTGACGGAACGGACGTCGAGGCGGACACGCCCCGCCGGCCCGCAGCCTTCGCCAGCCTGACCGACCGCGAGTTCGAAGTCGCCGAGCTCATCGCCCGCGGCCTCGACAACAAGGAGATTGCCGCCACCGCCTATATGGGCGAAGGCACCGTGCGCAACCACATCAGCTCAATCCTTGCCAAAATGGGCCTGCGCAACCGCACCCAAATCGCCATCGCCTATCTGCGAGGGTAATTACCCAACGGCCAACCGCTCCGGCAGAGCAAAATAGCTGTTATCGATTTAATGCCATTTCAAAACTATGCCGGTTTACTACAATGAATCGCCCGTCTCCGACCGCAGCAAATTGCGCGCTTGCAAAACCGCAGGTAGAACGCTTGCAATAATTAGAAAAATGCAGTCATGGTCGGGAATGTCGAATTCATCGTAGTAAACCGACATAGTTTTGTTCGGGCGGCCCTGTACGAGTGCCTCCGCAAGCCTCGCGGGACCAAAATGATCCGTTTTCTTCCGCTCGCGGAGATCGGCT
>URMR01000122.1 GCA_900548935.1 uncultured Collinsella sp. | reverse complement strand
CACATCCCCTACTCCCACTCCTGCTCGTAGATGTTGAGGGACTTTACGTAGCGCCCCTGGGCGCCCATGATGTCGCGGACCAGGCGCAAAAAGAAGCTGATACGCGAGGTGTCGAAGCCATCTTCTAGGTCTTCCGGATGGACGGCGCCGGGCCCGTCGATCGCCGTATCGCTCAGGCGCGCTATGTCGTAGAGGTAGAGCTGCCCCGCCGTCAGCCAGACATCGTCGACGCAGGCGAGGCGCACCGCAATCGCACCGTCGCTCCAATGCTCCTTTTGCACGATATGCGGGTCGTAGACATCAAAGCGACGGTCGGTGCGCGTATCCTTCAGCGCAACCGTGCCGTTCGCAGGATCCTTGCCCAAAATGCCAAAGCGCGAGAAATACTGTGTGTCGCGCACCTGCTCGAGCCGCTTGAGCGAGGCAGGCGAAAGCGATGCCGGTGGCTCGTCAACATACAGCTCGAGCAGCGTCTTGCCATGGCGATAGGGGCGCTCGAAGAGCAGCCAATCGGTAAATGCCATGTTGTAGGCCATGATTTCGTTTTGCGAAGGCTCGGTGCAATAGCTGAGCCACGGGTCGACAATGATCTCGAACTGTTCGCGCGCCGGCTCCAAAAACTGGAACTTCCGCAGCATCCAAAAATGGGCCATGTCGGCAATATCGTTGCCGACGGCTTCGGCCAGCTGCGCTCGATCTAAAGCGTGATCAGTCATGGCATCCTCCTCAAACTGATGGACCTCAATTTGAGCTTACGAGGAGGGTGGGCAGCCACGACCAGCGCGGGCAAAATAGGCCTCCGGCTGCAAACCAGATGCTGACCAAACACTTGACGAAAAGCTTGACCGAAAAAGCGCACCGCAACAAAACCGCAGGTAAACATAGACGGCCAACCCGCCCTTTGAGCCAGATACCCGCAGCCACCACAGAAACAACAGGTGACCACAGCCCAAGAAGTCGACAAATGAACACCCGTACGTCGACAAACGAGCAAATCGCTCGCAAAGAGTGTCCCCAACGACTAGACAAAAATGACCAGTCATTGGGGACGTTCTTAAATGACTACTTTACAGCTCCAGCGCGTCGGCGACTTCGGCAGCGCAGGCCAGGGCGTCGGCCATAGCGTTCACCACGAGCGAGCTGCCGTTGCGGGCATCGCCGGCCACATACACCGGTGCGGCATCCGCAGCAACGCCATCCACGCGGGCCGCAAGGTGCGAGCCCTCGGAAGCCATCACAGGCAGCGAACGACCAGCGGTGGCAACAGGCACGCCGACAGCTTCGAACACACTATGCTCCGGACCCGTAAAGCCGCAGGCGATGAGCACCAGCTGGGCCGGCACCTCATGCTCGGAGCCCGCAATGCGTTCAGGCTTGCCGGCCGACCAATCCAGATCGACCACGCGCAGGCCCGCTGCCGCGCCCTTCTTGTCCAGCAGTACCTCGAGCGTATCCACGCCCCAGACACGCATCTCCCCGCCCATGACAGCGATAGCCTCCTGCTGACCGTAGTCGGTCTTCTTAACGTTGGGCCACTGCGGCCAAGGGTTGCTCGCCGCACGCTTATCGGGCGCGGCCGGCAGGAACTCAAACTGACGCACGCTGCGCGCACCCTGGCGCACTGCGGTACCCACGCAGTCGTTGCCGGTATCGCCGCCGCCAATGACCACAACGTCCAGGCCGCGCGCGTTCACCGCGGGCTCACCACCATCGAGCACCGAGACGGTCGAGGCCGTCAGGTAGTCCACGGCATACACCACGCCGGGAGCGTCAATGTTCGCAGCCGAAAGCCCGCGCGGGGCACGGGCACCAGCAGCCACCACAACGGCGCCAAAGCCATTGAGCTTGGCTGCTACCGCAGGGTCCGTCACGTCGGCGCTCAGCTCAAACACAATGCCCAGCTCGCGCATGAGCGCCACGCGACGCTCGACCACGGACTTCTCGAGCTTCATGTTGGGAATGCCGTACATGAGCAGGCCGCCCGGGCGATCGTCACGCTCAAACACCGTCACGCGGGCACCGCGACGCGCAAGTTCCCATGCAGCCACCAGGCCAGCAGGACCGGAGCCCACCACGGCAACCGTGGGTGCGTCCTCCCCAGCCGGCTCAAAGCGACGCGGGCCGCCGTTTGCCCATTCGTGGTCGCTGATCGCGCGCTCGTTATCGTGAATCGTCGTGGGCTGGCCGTCGACCGAACCCAGGTTGCACGCGGCCTCGCACAGCGCCGGGCACACGCGACTCGTGAACTCAGGCATGGGCGAGGTGAGCGACAGGCGCTCGGCCGCTTCGTCCCAGCGGCCGCGGTACACCAGCTCATTCCACTCGGGAATCAGGTTGTGCAGCGGGCAGCCGCTCGGGCGTGCCTTGCCAAAGCTCGCGCCCATCTGACAAAACGCCACGCCGCACATCATGCAGCGGCTCGCCTGGGCACGGCGCGCATCGTCGTCGAGCTCCACGTACAGCGGATCAAAATCATGGCTGCGCTCCTCCACGGGGCGAAGCTCGTGGGTCACGCGATCGATATCAAGAAAAGCACCGGGGTTACCCATGGCACTTACGCCTCCTTCTTGGTCGAAGCAACAGAGCTGGCAGCCACGGGCGCAGCGCCCGCGGCACCGCCCGCGACATCAAAGCGGGCAACATCAGCAGCGTCGGCGCGACCGGTCACGATGTCAAACGCCAACTCCTCTGCCTGTGCATGCGTCTTGCCCACGGCCTCGGCCGCAGCGACAATCGCCAGCACGCGCTCGTACTCGGTCGGAATGACCTTCACAAAGTGCTTGCTCATCGTCTCAAAGCTGTAGAGCAGCTTAATGCCGCGCGGGCTCTGCGTCGCGTCCACGTGCTCCTGGATGAGCGCACGAATCTGCGCCAGCTCGCCGGCCGTCGGGGCTTTAAGCTCAACGCTCTCGTGGTTCACACGGGCATCGAGCGTGCCGTACTGGTCAAAGACATAGGCCACGCCACCCGTCATGCCGGCGGCGAAGTTCTGTCCGACCTCGCCCAGGATGAGCGCCAGACCGCCCGTCATGTACTCGCAGCCATGGTTGCCGCAGCCCTCGACCACCACGGTGGCACCGGAGTTGCGCACGGCAAAACGCTGGCCGGCAAGACCGTTAATGAAGCCGCGGCCGCTCGTGGCACCAAAGAACGCAACGTTGCCCACGATGATGTTCTCGTCGAACTTGTAGGTCGCATGCGGGTTGGGGCGCACCGACACCTCGCCGCCTGAAAGACCCTTGCCAAAGTAGTCGTTGGCGTCGCCGCACACGTTGAGCGTAATGCCGCGCGGCAGGAAGGCGCCAAAGCTCTGACCGGCCGAACCGTCGCAATCGATGGTAATGGAGCCGGCGGGCAGGCCCTCGGGATGCGCCTTGGTCACCGCGTTGCCCAGGATGGTGCCCACGCAGCGGTTGACGTTGGCGATATCGGCGCGGAAGCGAATCGGACGCAGGTGCGCACGGGCATCGGCCGTATAGGGTACAAACAACGTGGAGTCGAGCGTCTTGTCGAGCTCGCTGTCCGCGGCCATCTGCGGCAGGAAGTGGCGACCGTCGGCACCCGGGATATGAGCGCCGAACTCGCAGGTCGCACTCGTCAGCACGGGCGACAGATCGAGCAGATTGGCCTTGCGGTTGCCCGGGACCTCGATCTGGCGCAAGCACTCGGGATGGCCGACCATCTCATCGATGGTGCGGAAGCCCAGGCTTGCCATGACCTCGCGCAACTGCTCGGCAACAAAGAGCATAAAGTGCTCAACGTGCTCGGGCTTGCCGCGGAAGCCGCGACGCAGGCGGCAGTTTTGCGTGGCGATGCCGGCCGGGCAGGTATCCTGCTGGCAGTCGCGCTGCATGAGGCAGCCCATGGAGATGAGCGGCATGGTCGCAAAGCCAAACTCCTCGGCGCCCAGCAAGCAGGCGACGGCGACGTCGGTGCCGTCCATGAGCTTGCCGTCGGCCTCGAGCACCACGCGCGAGCGCAGGCCATTTTGCAGCAACGTCTGCTGGGCCTCGGCAAGACCAAGCTCCAGCGGCAGGCCGGCGTGCCAAATGGAATCACGTGCAGCGGCACCCGAGCCGCCATTGTGGCCGCTGATCAAGATCTTGTCGGCAGCGCCCTTAGCCACACCGGTAGCAATGGTGCCGACGCCGGCCTCGCTGACCAGCTTGACCGACACGCGCGCGCCGGGGTTGGCGTTCTTAAGATCGAAGATCAGCTCCGCCAGGTCCTCGATGGAGTAAATGTCGTGGTGCGGCGGAGGCGAGATCAGGCCGATGCCGGGCGTGGACTGACGGACCTCGGCGATCCAGGGGTAGACCTTCTTGCCGGGCAGGTGGCCGCCCTCGCCGGGTTTGGCGCCCTGGGCCATCTTAATTTGAATCTCGAAGGCACTGCACAGGTAGCGGCTCGTCACGCCAAAGCGCGCACTTGCCACCTGCTTGATCGCGGAGTTCTTGGAGTCGCCGTTGGCCAGCGGGGTCTCGCGACTCGGGTCCTCACCGCCCTCGCCGGAGTTGGAACGGCCGTGCAGGCGGTTCATGGCGATGGCCATGCACTCGTGCGCCTCTTTGCTGATGGAACCGTACGACATGGCGCCGGTGTTAAAGCGGCGGACGATGTTGAGCGCGGGCTCCACCTCGTCGAGCGAAACCGGCGTGCGGCCGCTGGCATTAAAGTCGAGCAGGTCGCGTAGGCGCACGGCACGGCCGGTGCGGTGCAGGCGGGCGCTGTACTCCTTAAAGGTGTCGTAGCTGTCCTCACGGCAGGCGGTCTGCAGCAGGTAGACGGTCTGGGGGTCAATCAGGTGATTCTCGCCGCCGAGCGGGCGCCACTTGGTCAGACCCAGCGTGGGCAGCTGATCGGGAGCCGGGCTCTTAAGGATAGCGAGCGCAGCGTCGTAGCGCTCATTTTGCTCGCGCTCAACGTCCTCGACGCCCATACCGTCCACACGGCTCACCGTGCCGGCGAAGTACGCGTTGATGAACTCCGGCGTAAAGCCCACGGCCTCGAAGATCTGCGCAGAGTGGTAGCTCTGCACCGTGGAGATGCCCATCTTAGACATGATGGAGACGATGCCCGCCGTCGCGGCCTTGTTGTAGTTGGCGATGCCCTGCTCGGCCGTCACATCCAAATCGCCGCGTGCCGCCAGATCGCGGATGCACGCATGTGCGTTGTACGGATAGATACCGCTCGCGGAGTAGCCCACCAGCGCCGCAAAGTCGTGCGGGGACACGGCGTCGCCGCACTCCACCACGATATCGGCAAAGGTACGCACGCCGGCGCGGATCAGGTGGTTGTGCACGCAGCCCACAGCGAGCAGCGACGGCACGGGCACCTCGCCCGCAGCGGCACGATCGCTCAACACCACAATGTTCACGCCGTCGCGGACCGCAGCCTCAACGTCCTCTGCAAGCTGCTTGAGCGCAGCCTGCAGCGCGCCCTCACCGGCATCGCGGCGGTACACGGCACGGAAGCGACGGGTCTTAAAGCCCACGCGGTCGATGGCACAGATACGCTCGAACTCCTCCTCGTTGAGCAACGGGCGCTCCAAGCGCACCAGCTGACATGCCGTGCGGGAATCCTCGAGCAGGTTGCCGTGGTTGCCCAGGTAGAGCGTGGTCGAAGTCACCATGTGCTCGCGAAGGGCGTCGATCGGCGGGTTCGTGACCTGGGCGAACAGCTGATAGAAGTAGTCAAAGAACGAACGCGTCTTCTTGGACAGACAGGCCAGCGGCGCAT
>URMR01000121.1 GCA_900548935.1 uncultured Collinsella sp. | reverse complement strand
CAAACGCGCGGCGGCCCTCCCCCGCCGCCAAGACCTTGTCGGCAACCTGGTCGGTCGTCTGGCGCTCAATGACGCGGCCGCATTCGGGACAGTGCGGGGTGCCCACACGGGCGAACAGCAGGCGCAGATAGTCATAAATCTCGGTTACAGTGCCAACCGTCGAGCGAGGGTTTTTAGACGTCGTCTTTTGGTCAATCGACACCGCCGGCGAAAGGCCGTCGATTGAATCCAAGTCGGGTTTGTCCATCTGGCCCAAGAACTGGCGCGCATAGCTCGAAAGACTCTCGACGTATCGACGCTGGCCCTCGGCATAGATAGTGTCAAATGCCAGCGAACTCTTGCCCGAGCCAGAAAGACCGGTAATGACCACGAGTTGGTCACGCGGAATGGAAACATCGATATTGCGTAGGTTGTGTTCGCGCGCACCACGGATAACGATAGAAGAATCAGACATGGAAGCTCCTTGCCTCCTATAACCTCAAATCACTCTGTCGATGAGTTTAGCGCACTCAACGCGCACAGATGTTCGTAATACAAGATTCGCAGACCTTTTGCTCTGTCTGTCCGACAGAACACTTTTCCGATTTGCGCGAAAAGGTTACGGTAATCTAACAGTAGTACTCTGAAACGCTCTTAACCGAGGACCGCTCATGACCGAAGACATCCCCCTTGAAATCACTTCGCGCGAAATGGCCAATCTACCTATATTCATTGCCGCTCTCATCGTGGCCGCTGTCATCGCACGCATATGCGTTTCAGTCAAACGAAAGGAACAACCGCCTGTATTTCGCGCCCTTTGGTGCGCGACGCTCCTCATCCCCCTTGGCGTAGTTGCGGCATGGATTGCCAATCAGCTGCTCGTAAATGAGGGCAATTCCCTGTGGATTCTGTCTTATTCCGCACTCGGCGCTGCCGCAGTCGCCCTCCTTGTCGAGCCCCTTGTTTCGGAGCTCATCAATCAAACAGATGTCGCAACTGGAACGGTTGCCTGCATATGCCGCGACATTATCATCATCGCAGCAGTTGCGATCCTGTCGTTCGTTTCGCTCGAAATCGCCTGCAATGAAACCTTTTACCGAATTCCTGCCAACTCGTTCGGCTTTTCCGTTGGATTACTTGCGTCGATTCTTCTGTCCCTTTATTTGTTAGGGCAGCGACACGGAGGGGCGATGGTCCTCGTGCCCGTCGCCTGTTGCATTCTTGGTATTGCCGAGCACTTTGTTATGACGTTTAAAGGCGAGGCCATCCTGCCGAGCGACATTTTGGCATTGGGCACCGCAATGGAAGTAAGTGAGGGATATGAGTTCACCTTCACCGCAGGAATTGTCACCTCGCTCGCGTTACTCGAAATCTCTCTTGGACTGCTTTCCCTCATTCGACCGCGAAAACTCAGCACGCCGGCTCATGTTCTTCCTGCCATCGCCGGAAACCTCTGCGCTTTTCTTCTCGTGAGCGTGATAAGCCTTTTGGGTTTTTCCAGTATCGACTTAGAGCAGGCACTGAATTTTGGATTTGACCGCTGGCAGCCCATCTGTACATATGTTTCACAGGGCTTTATCACCTCGTTTACCGAGATGGTCAACGAGCTGCCAATTGAAAAGCCCGAGGGCTATACACCTGATGAGACTAAAAATATCGAGCAAGAGCTTGTTGTCGCCTATGACAGCACCTACGGCTCCAGCGAGCAACGCGCCGCGGCCGTTGCCCAATTCAATGAGATCAAACCAACGGTCATTGCCGTCATGAATGAGAGTTTCACCGACCTATCGTGCTTCGAACAGCTCAAGGCTGCCGGATACTTCGGCCCCAACTACTATAATTCCCTTCCCGACACACTTGTGCGCGGCACCATGCTTGCCTCGGTCACAGGGGGCGGAACGGCCAACTCCGAATTCGAATTTTTAACGGGGGCTACAACGGCCTTTGTCGGAGTCGGCAAAATCCCCTATCAGCTTTATCAGATGAGCGATGTTGATAGCCTGGCAAAAGACCTTAAAGAGCTTGGGTACGTCGCCACCGCCATGCACCCCCAAAATCCCGTCAACTACCACCGAGATAAAATCTATCAGCAGCTCGGCTTTGGAGAATTTCTTTCAATCGACGATTTTGGAGACGCGCCCTATTACCACAACGGTGTATGCGACTACGTCACCTACGACAAAATACTTGAACTGCTCAGGACCGACGAAAGGCCGCAGTTCATCTTTGATGTAACGATGCAAAATCATGGCGGATACGAAATCGGGTCCGTTCCCGCAGAAGAGCTTACGAATTATTGGGTCGAGGGTGCCAGCGAGAACACCAATGCCATGCTCAATACGTACCTGACCTGCATCAACGCATCCGACCGAGATCTCGAGTATTTTATCAACGAGCTCCGCAATATCGGCCGACCGGTCGTTCTCGTCTTTTTTGGCGACCATCAGCCCAGTATCGCAACAAGTCTCAACGACGAGCTGTATCCGCAGGAAGACACGGCGAGCCACGCTTTCCGCGTTCATCAATCAACGTATTTTGTCTGGGCAAACTACGAAATCGCTGGTAACAATGAACTCAATGTTTACGATACGGTCGGAGCCAACGAGATTGCAGCCATAGCCCTTAATAAGATCGGCGCCCCGCTCACTGACTACCAAAAGGCCTTGCTTGCAACAAGGTCGGACGTACCGTCCATCAACGTCGCCGGCTATCTCGGCGCCGATGGGCTGCGTTATGACCTCGAATCGGAAGACAGCCCCTATACGTCAACTATCGACAAGCTACAGCGCGTCCAATATCTTGAGTTTGCCACAAAGGTGCAATAGGCCCGACTATTCACGACGTGCTATCAAACAGCCGAGGTCATACAGCTAGGTACACCACGAATGACTCTTGCTCGCAATCGAGGGTACAATGACGCTCGTGTTACATCGCGGGACCCTGGTCCCAACATAATTCATAAGGAGTCTTATATGGGTTGCGAGCACGCACAGGCGGCCGGCGGACAAACCGCACCGCAGGAATTTGAAGAGAACACGCTATCCGAAGTCAAGCGCGTTATCGCCGTGTTATCCGGCAAGGGCGGTGTCGGCAAGTCGTTTGTCACCGGTGCCATCGCCACCGAGCTTGCCCGTCACGGCCACAAGGTCGGCGTCCTCGATGCCGACATCACCGGTCCCTCTATCCCCAAGATGTTCGGTATGAGCGGACGTCATGTCCATGCTCTCGGCAATCTTATGCTGCCCGAGATCTCAGAGCACGGGGTCAAGGTCATGAGCTCCAACCTGCTGCTCCAAAACGAAACCGATCCCGTCCTTTGGCGTGGCCCGGTTATCGCGGGCGCCATCAGGCAATTCTGGAGCGAGACCTCGTGGGGCCCCATCGACTACCTGCTGGTCGATATGCCTCCGGGAACGGGCGACGTCGCGCTCACCGTTTTCCAATCGCTGCCCGTCGATGGCATCGTCATCGTCACGAGCCCGCAAGACTTGGTCTCGATGATCGTCGCCAAGGCAGTCAACATGGCCGAGAAGATGAACATCCCCATTCTGGGCGTTGTCGAGAACATGAGCTATATCGAGTGCCCCGATTGCGGCAAGAAGATCGAGGTCTTTGGTAAGAGCAAGCTCCCCGAAGTCGCCGAGCGCTACAACCTCGACATCTTGGGTCAGCTTCCCATCAATCCGTCACTCGCCGAGGCCTGCGATAAGGGCGAGGTTGAGACCGCGCTGCCCGATGGCATGCTGCCCAAGGCCGTCTCTGCCGTCGAGGCCATCGCCCCGCACGAGACCGACGAGGCCTAAGTGAACGCGAGCACCTTCTATGACGTCCTGGTAATCGGCGGCGGGGCTTCAGGCCTCGCCGCCGCCATTACGGCCGCACGCGCTGGCAAAAGCGTCTGCATCGTTGAGCGCGATGTCGCCTGTGGCCTTAAGCTCCTTGCGACCGGTAACGGCCGCTGCAACCTCTCCAACGAATCGATTGATCCTCAGCGGTATAACCACCCCGCATTCGTCGAATCTGTCATGGGCCCCCAACCCGAACAAAAGCTTATGGGTTTCTTCTCCTCGCTGGGCATCATGACAACCTCCGAGGAAGGCCGGCTGTACCCGCGCTCCCTTCGCGCCGAATCGGTGCGCGACGCGCTTCTCAACGTTTGCGACCGCCTAGGTATCACCTTAATCTGCGGAGCCAACGTTGCCTCGGCGCACAAAGCTTCCGAAGGCTGGACACTCCAAATAGACCGTCCAGCGCGGGCACTCAAGGCAAAAAAGCACGATGACCGAAAATCGGAGCTCCGCTCGCTTCGGAAAGCGCTCGCCGATGTCCCTCGCAAGAACGTGGCCCTGCAGGCACATGCCGTTATTATCGCCACGGGCGGCGACCCCACCGGTATCGCCGATACGTTTCGCCTCCCCCTCACTTCGCTGCGCCCCATCCTCTGCCCCGTATCGGCAACGGTCGTCGGCGATTGGACGGCACTCAAGACGTTGGATGGCCTGCGCGTCCGCGCCCGCTTGACGCTCGCTCGCAATCATAATGAGCTCTGGCACGAAGACGGTGAAGTCCTGTTTCGAACCTTCGGTATCTCGGGCGTCGCTGCCTTCAACCTCTCCCGTCGTATCCAGCGCGGCGATACGATCCTGCTCGACGTTTTCCCCGACCTCTCTAAAGACGAGTTGCTCGATATGCTTAACCGGCGCGTTGAACTGCTCGGCGGCTTTTCGCCCCGCAATCCCCGTTGGCTCGACGGTATGCTTGCCCCGCAACTCTCCCGCGTCGTCTGCGCAGCGTTCGAGCAGTGCCATCCAGGCTCCAACGATGTCATCCACCTGGTCTCGATTCTCAAGCACTTTAAGTTGCTCGTCGAAGGAACCGCCGAGGAGCGCTCGGCGCAGGTCACGCGTGGTGGCATATCTGTCGAGAGCATCTCAACACCCAGTCTACGCGCGCGCAGCGTTGTCGACGCCCCGCTTTACGTCTGCGGCGAAGCGCTCGACATCGACGCCGATTGCGGAGGCTTTAACCTTGCGTGGGCATGGCTCTCGGGCATTCGCGCTGCAAGCAGCCTGTAGCCGCGCAGTCTATAATCAAAAACGCATTCGGGCCGTCTGGGATACCGGACGGCCTTTTTCTTGCCTCTAAGGAGACCTCGATGATCGAAATCACCCAAGTCAACGCTTCGCTCGATGAAGCCGGCGATGAAAATGCCTGCCTCATTGTTGGCAAGCGAGTCGCCAAGCGCGTCCTACGTTGCAAGGACTCCGAGATCAAGTCCATCGAGCTCCACCGCAAGTCAATCGACGCTCGCAAAAAACGAGACGTCCATTTTATCCTGAGCTTTCGCGTTGAGCTGACCAGTCCCCACCTCGAGCGAGAAGCGGTCGACAGCGTCACCGAGCGTGACCGCTCGCGCGTACGCGCGATAGAGGACGATAAGCCTTCGTTCCCCTCCCCCGTCTCCGACGCACCTCAAGAACGCCCTGTCGTTGTCGGCGCCGGATGCGCCGGCCTTTTCGCTGCGCTTACGCTCGCCGAAGCAGGTCTTAAGCCCTTACTCATCGAGCGCGGCGACCCGGCATTTCGCCGCTCGCATGCGATTGACCTCTTTCTAAAGGAGCGCATCCTCGACCCCGAGAGTAATATCCAGTTTGGTCTGGGCGGCGCGGGGACCTTCTCGGACGGCAAGCTCAATACGGGAACCAAAAATCCCGCCCATCGCCTTATCCTCGAAACCTTCGTCGAGGCGGGTGCGCCCCGCGATATTC